>NZ_SFBZ01000268.1:0-81706 GCF_007095495.1 Microcystis sp. M_QC_C_20170808_M9Col
CGCTTAAACATTGATATTTTAGAGCAAACGATTAATGCTATTATTCAACGGCATGAGAGCTTACGCACAAGCTTTCCAATGGTTGAAGGAAAACCTATTCAAAAAATTGCTCCATCTCTGAAGATTAAATTATTAGTTGTTAATTTAAAAGATATCCCCCAAGAGCAAATTGACAAACAGATTATTAAAGAACTACAAAAACCCTTTGATTTAACTCAATCTCCCCTATTACGATGTACTCTGTTTGATCTGGGATATGAAAATTATATTTTAGTCAACGTCTTCCATCATATTATTATCGATGGTTGGTCAAAAAGCATTTTATTTAAAGAATTATCTAAATTTTATCAAGCATTTTTATCCAATTCAACCGTAGATTTACCCGAATTACCTATACAATATGCGGATTTTGCGGTATGGCAAAGACAATGGTTACAAGGTGAAATCTTAGAAAATCAGTTAAATTATTGGAAAAAACAATTAACGGGCGCTCCTCCTTTATTAGAACTTCCAACCGATAAACACCGTCCGGCTAATCCCAATTTTCGAGGTCATAGTATCTCGTTTCAAATTAACTCAGAACTCACCGAAAAACTGAAACTTTTGAGCCAAAAGTCGGGGGTGACTTTATTTATGACCTTACTGGCTGCTTTAAACACTTTACTCTTCCGTTATAGTGGCCAAGATGATATTTTAATCGGGACACCCACCGCCAACCGAAACCGACAAGAAATTGAACCTTTGATTGGTTTTTTTGTCAATACTTTAGTGCTGCGGAATTCCCTAGAAGGAAATCCGACTTTTTCAGGATTATTACAGCAAGCTCGCAATGTTGTTTTAGAAGCTTATGCCAATCAAGATGTACCCTTTGAGCAAGTGGTTGATGGGTTAGAAATAGAACGAAGTTTAAGTTATAATCCCTTATTTCAGGTAATGTTTGCGCTGCAAAATGCCCCCCTCAATACTTTAGAATTACCCAATTTAAAAGCTCAATATCTAGCCGTTGAAAACCAGAGAATTAAATTTGATCTCAGCTTAGTTTTAGAGGAAATCGAAACCGAAAAAGGAGCTTATTTAGAAGGTTTTTGGGAATATGATAGCGACCTATTTACTCCTGAAAGAATTAACCGCATGGTGGGTCATTTCCAAACTTTATTAAAGGGGATTGTAGCCAATCCTCAGCAAACCATCGGGGAATTACCGTTACTGACTGAATCGGAAAAACAGCAATTATTAGTAGAATGGAATCAAACTCAAACGTCTTATCCTGATCATTACTGTATTCATCAGTTATTTGAAGAACAGGTTGTTAAAACACCTGATGCTATAGCGGTCATCGATGGAGAACAATCCCTCACCTATGAACAGTTAAATCAAAAAGCCAATCAGATTGCCCGTTATTTACAAAAATTAGGGGTTAAACCAGATCAATTAATTGGGATTTGTGTCGAGCGATTGCCCTTAATGATTATTGGATTTTTAGGAATCTTAAAAGCTGGAGGAGCTTATGTACCACTGGACACAAGCTATCCCGAAGAACGACTTGAATCTATCATAAATGATGCTGAAATCAAAATTTTATTAACGCAACAGCACCTCATCAAAAAACTACCAACAACAGTCAATCAATTGATTTGTTTAGAACAAGATGAAGACCCAATTAAACAACAAAGTAAACAGAATCCTCTCAGTCATGTTAACGCTGAGAATTTAGCCTACGTCATCTATACTTCAGGTTCTACAGGTAAACCTAAAGGAGTTGCTATTCCCCATCGAGGAGTGACTCGTTTAGTCTGTAATACTAACTATATATATTTAAAACCAACTGATAGAATGGCTCAGGTTTCTAATCCTTCTTTTGATGCCGCTACTTTTGAAATTTGGGGGGCGCTGATACATGGCGCACAGTTAATAGGAGTAGATAAAGATACAGTTCTTTCTCCTGAAAAATTTGTTCATTTTCTCCAAAAATATCAAATTACTATTTTATTCTTAACGACAGCGTTATTTAATCAGTTAGTTCAGACTATTCCCCATGCTTTTCAAAGCTTAAGATATTTACTTTTTGGTGGCGAAGCAGTTGATCCTCAATGGGTCAAAGAGTCCCTTAATAAAGGAACCGCTCAAAATTTACTTCATGTTTATGGGCCAACAGAAAGCACAACTTTTACCTCTTGGTATTTAATTAAAAATATTCCTTCAGAAGCTACAACTATTCCAATTGGTCGTCCTTTAGCTAATACAGAAATTTATATTCTTGATCCCTATTTGCAACCTGTTCCTATTGGTGTTAAAGGCGAATTGCATATTGGTGGTGATGGTTTAGCCCGTTGTTATCTCAATCGTCCTGACTTAACTGAACAAAAATTTATTCCCAATCCTTTTAGTCAAGATTCGTCAGCACGTCTGTATAAAACAGGTGATATAGTACGCTATTTAGCCGATGGGAATATTGAATTTATTGGACGGATTGATCATCAGGTAAAAATCAGAGGTTTTAGAATTGAATTAGGCGAAATAGAAGCCGTTTTATTTCAGCATCCTCAAGTCAAAGATGGAATTGTTATCGCCAGAGAAGATCTACTTGGAATCAAGCGTTTGTATGCTTATGTTGTTCCGAAAGATAAACAACTCACTCAGCCAGAATTACGAATTTTTCTCCAAGAAAAGCTGCCCAATTATATGATTCCTGCTTTCTTGATTTTCTTAGATGCTTTTACTCTTAATCAGAATGGAAAAATTGATCGCAGTGTTTTACCTAGACCAGAAATTGATGTTAATGAATTAGAAAATTATCTTCTTCCTAGTACCGAGAAAGAAACAATTCTAGCCCAAATTTGGCAGGAAGTTTTAGGTCAAAATCAAATTAGTATTAATGAGAATTTCTTTGAATTAGGAGGCGATTCAATTATCGCCATTCAAATTGTCGCTAAAGCTAATCAAGTGGGATTACAAATTACTCCTAAACAATTATTTAGTCATCAAACTATCGCTCAATTAGCCACCGTAGCGGAGACAACTGCTATCACTGAAATTGACCAGGGATTAGTTACAGGTGAAGTCCCGTTAACGCCGATTCAAAAATGGTTTTTTGAACAAAATTGGCCCGAACGTCATCACTTTAATCAATCTATCTTGTTAGAGGTTCCCAATAATCTACAACCAGATTTATTAAAACAAACTATTTCTAAATTACTCTATCACCATGATGCCTTGCGGTTACGGTTTGTGCAAAAAGGGGAACAATGGCAACAAAATCACAGCGATGATTGCAATAATTTTGCTTTTGAAAAGGTGGATTTATCCCGTCTATCTTGCGATAAACAATTGACCAAGATCGCAGAAATTTCCGAGGTTCAACAACGGGTACTGAATTTAGAGGAAGGCCCCTTAATGGCGGTGGTTTTCTTCGCCTTGGGTGAGAGGGAAAAAATGTTAATTGTAATTCATCATTTAGCAGTAGATGGAATTTCTTGGCGGATTATCCTCGAAGATTTCGTCACTATTTACCACCAATTAGAAACCCAAAAGCCCCTGCAACTTACTCCTAAAACCAGTTCTTTTAAAACTTGGGCTGAGGAACTGCAAAACTATGCGAAAACCCCAGAATTTCACGCTCAATTCAAGTATTGGCTAAACCGTGATTTTCCCTCAATTTCTCCTCTTCCTTTGGACTGTCAAGGTGAAGCTCAGTCCAACATTGTTGCCCATGCCAAAACGGTTTCTTTCACCTTAACCGAAGAACAAACCCGCTTACTATTACAGGAGGTTCCGCAAGCTTATAACACCCAAATTAATGATATTTTATTAACCGCTTTAGTCCAAGCTTTTAGCCGTTGGACAGGAAGTGATCAGCTTTTACTTGACATGGAAGGTCATGGAAGAGAAAATGTAATCGAGTCCCTAAATTTGTCTCGAACTGTCGGTTGGTTTACCAGTATTTTTCCCGTCTTTTTGACCTTAGAAAATCTCTACCATCCCGGTGAATGTCTCAAGTCCATTAAAGAGCAATTACGACAAATTCCGAATCGGGGATTTGATTATGGAATTGGATATTATCTGAATTCAGATTTAACGATTCAATCCCCGTTAAAAAATTACCCTAAAGCTCAAGTCAGCTTTAATTATTTAGGTCAATTTACCAGCCATCAAATCGGCGAGATAGGCTGGAAATTATCTCAAGAATCCACTGGTTCCATTCATAGTCCTTTGGGACAACGTTCCCATTTAATTGCGATTCATGGAATTGTGGTTGATGGGCAACTTGATATGGAATGGCAATATAGTGAAAATTTTCATCATCAAACAACGATCAAAAATTTAGCCGCTGCCTATCGAGATTCTTTAGAAAGCCTGATTAACCATTGTTTATCGGTAGAAGGAGGCTATACTCCATCGGATTTTCCCGATGCGGATCTTAATCAGGCAGAATTAGATGAACTGCTTTCAGAACTTGATTTTTAACCTCAACTTAATGTTTAACCCTCCTGCTTGATAACAACTATGCCATCACCTAATCTTCCCAGTGAAATTGAAAATCGTAAAAGTGAACATCTGCGAGTTTGTATCGAAAAAGATGTAGAATTTCAACAACTTACAAGCGGTTTAGAAAAATATTGTTTTACCCATTGTTGTCTTCCTGAACTTGACCGTAGCGATATTGAACTGGGGACAACCTTTTTAGGGAAATCTTTAAAAGCTCCAATTCTCATCTCTTCCATGACCGGAGGAACAGAATTAGCCCATTTAGTCAATACTCGATTGGCAACGGTCGCTCAACGCTATGGTTTAGCGATGGGGGTGGGTTCTCAACGCATTGCACTCGAACAACCGGAATTAGCGCCGACCTTTGCAGTCCGTTCTCTGGCGCCGGATATTCTCCTGTTAGCGAATTTAGGGGCTGTACAGTTAAATTACGGCTGCGGTTTAGAAGACTGTTTAAAATTGGTGGAATTATTAGAAGCTGATGCCTTAATTCTGCATCTCAATCCTTTACAAGAATGGGTGCAATCGGGAGGCGATTCTAATTTTAAAGGGTTACTCGCTAAAATTCAGCAAATTTGCGCTCAATTACCCGTTCCTGTCATCGCCAAAGAAGTCGGAAATGGCATCTCTGCGGTGATGGCCAAACAATTAATTGAAGCCGGAGTCGCCGCGATTGATGTGGCGGGAGCCGGAGGCACGTCCTGGGCCAAAGTCGAAAGCCAAAGAGCCAAAGACAACAGACAAAGGCATCTCGGACAAGTTTTTGCCGATTGGGGTTTACCTACGGCTGAATGTATTACCGCCATTCGGTCGATGAATTCAACCATTCCTTTAATTGCTTCTGGGGGCTTAAAAAATGGCTTAGATCTTGCCAAATCTATCGCTCTAGGAGCCGATTTAGGAGGGTTGGCTCGTCCGTTTCTCGTAGCAGCGATTGAATCAGAAGCCGCCGTTGATGAGTTGGTAAAATTTTTAATTGCTGAACTTGAAATTGTTTTATTTTGTACCGGAAATCCTAATTTATCCACCCTTAAAAATTCAGGAGCCTTAAAACCATGTTAAAGTTTTCAATGGAATTGTGTTATCCCCAGCTTGATGTCAAAACCTTAAGCGTTGGCACTTTGGGTCCAAAAGAAACCAGTAGTGAACAAACCTTAAATTATCTAATTTCTCAATGGAAATTACAACAGATTTCGGTTAATAGTCATTTATTTGATAGCTTTACAGATTTAAAAGAATCTTTACTCGAAAATCAGATAGATTTGGCGTTAGTCCCCCATGCCTATGAAAAAATTAATGATTTCTATATGGAACCGAGGTTTAAACTAGGTTTTATCTTCACCTATCCCACACCCGTTTACGGATTAGCCAAGCGAAAAAATGAAGAAATCGTTTTAGAAAATTGTACCCTGGTCACTCATCCCGCTCCTCTTCCTTTACTTCCTTATTTATTACCTGGCGACCTGAATCAAAATAAGATTAAAATCAAATTTGTCAATTCTACCAGTGTGGCCGCTATTCAAGTTAAACAAGGGTTGGCAGATTTAGCCATTACCAATGAAAATGCCCTCCGAGAATATGATTTAGAATTTATTTCACAATATGGTAAAATTGAGATGAGTTGGTCTTTATTTCACAAAAAGGAAAACACCATGATTCAAAGTATTTATTTACCAGTGCATACCTAAAAAAGCTACCTATCCGCTCAAAATAGTTGCCTTCATCACATAAAAATAATTGAGATTTAACCTCTCAATTTCATTTTGAACCTGTACCCTAAAATCATGTCTGAATTTTTCCCAATTCCCGATCCTCTTAAACTCAATCATCATGTAGAATTAGAGGTTTTTCAATGCCAAGATACCATTTTTCAATTATACGTTATAGCTCCTAATGCTAAACTTGAATCCCACCAACATCCTGAAAGTCAAATTGGCATGGTATTCTCAGCAGAACTAGAACTGTATATTAAAGATTTGATTAAACCCTTAAGACCTTTGCAAGATGTTTATATAGCTGATGGCAATATTCCTCATGGTGCTTTTAATCCTTTATCAGAACCGATGATTGGATTTGATCTTAAACGGATTACCTCTGCTTTACCGTCAGAAGATGTTTTATTAACACTATCCAACAACCAAGATAAAATCACTCATTTACCTTGTCAATCTGTTAAGGGTTCTTGGTTTGAAATTGTCATGATGAAAATCCCTTCTGGTTATTCCATTCCCCCACATCAAGGTGAGCAAGAAGAAATCGGATTTATTTTGAATGGAAAATTAGAAATCTCCATAGAAAATGAAGGACAGTTTTTAGAATATGGTCAAATTTATTATGCTCCTTCAAAAGTTTTAAAAAAGGGATATAATTCATCGAAACAAGATATTAATTTGATTAAAATTTTAATTTAGTTCGTTTTATGATTTTAAGTTTAACCTCAAAATGCTAGGACAAAGTTTATGGATTTAGGATTAAAAGATAAAGTGGCTTTGATTACGGGAAGTAGTGCAGGAATTGGGTTTACCATTGCTGAAAAATTAGCAGAAGAAGGCTGTCACTTAATTATTTGTGGTCGCAATTCCCAACGCTTAGAACAAGCTTATCAATCTCTGGCTCAAGCTTATCCTGTCCAAGAAATTCTGCGTTTAGTGGCTGATGTCCATCAAGCTCAAGATTCTGAACAATTAATACAGGACTCTTTAAATCAATATGGCAAAATTGACATTTTAGTAAATAATTCTGAAGGAGCTAACTTTGCTGATAATTTAATTGAAAACCTTTCCGATGAAGATTGGTTAAACGTTTTTCAAGGAAAATTAATGGGTTATATTCGCTTAACCAATTTAGTGTTACCGATTATGAAAAAACAACATTGGGGAAGAATTGTTAATATCATTGGGACATCGGGAAAAGAGCCATCTCCTCGTTTAGTTAAATCGGGTGTTGTCAATGCAGCTTTAATGAATTTTACCAAATCAGTAGCTAGACAAACCGCCCCCTATAATGTTTTAATTAATAGTGTTAACCCCGGCGTTATTGATACCCCTAGACATCGAGAATATTTAGAAATTTATGCCAAAAAGCAAGGAACAACCCCAGATTTAATCCGAGAAGGAATTCTAAAAACAATTCCCATGAATCGAATTGGTACGACTGAAGAATTTGCTAATCTCGTTGTATTTTTAGCTTCAGAATGTGCGAGTTATATAACGGGAATTACTATTCCCATCGATGGTGGTTTATCCTCGTCAGCATTTTAAATTCAACCCTCCAGCATCATCAACAAGCATCATGAACACACAAACTAAACTCTCAAACCAAGCTCTTAACTATTATCCCATCGCAGATAAACAGTTTTTTCCCGTGTATTCCTATATGAATAATAGGATTAATATGTGGAATACAGAAAGAAAATTAAAACAAGAACTTCTCAATAATTCTTCAGTCATATTTGTTTATCAAATGGGGAAAGTCGGTTCAATGAGTACCTATTTGACCCTAAAAAAACATCTGCAAAATCAAGCTATTTATCATATCCATAATCTGAATTCAGAACATTTCTCAAAAATTTGGGAAACAATGCAACTGGAGAAACATTATCATGCTTTTACCTTTGGGCATTCCTGTATGACCAAATATTTAAGCGAACACATTGAGGAAATTAAAAATCAAAAAAATATTAAAATTATTACTGGAGTCCGAGAACCCATCGCCCGTAATATTTCTTGGTTTTTTCAAGTCATTCATTCTCAATCTGTTTTTCCTGAATTTTTCATAAAATATCAAGAAGGATTAATCACAATGGATGAAATTATTAAAAAATTTTGGTCTCAAAAATTTGTTTATGGAAAGCAGTTTGACTGGTTTGAAGAAGAATTGCAACCAGTTTTCGGCATTGATATCGCTTCCATTGATTTTCCGAAAGAAAAAGGTTATGCGATTGCAAATTTCCCAGACAGAAATATTGACTTATTAGTCTTAAAATTAGAAAAACTTGATTCTTGCTTAAAAGAAGCCCTAGAAACTTTTTTAGGTGTTGAAAATTTAGATTGTGAACGACTTGACCGAGCAGACTTTTTAGAAGCGGATGACTATCTCATCTATGATAATTTAAAAAAGAGTCTGACCTTTAGTGATAAATATTTAGAAGAGATTTATGATCAACCATTAGTGCGTCATTTTTACACCGATGAAGAAATTAACAAATTTAAACTCAAGTGGTCTAGTCAACGTTAAAGGTAATTCGTTCTAATTTTATCAGGTTTCTTGAATCAAATTTTATTCAAGAAACTCACGCATATTTTTATTTAATCTATTGGGAAAAACAATGGTAACACCTCAACAATCTAGGGTTAGTAAAAAAGATATTGAATCCATTTATCCCCTTTCTCCCATGCAGCAGGGGATGCTGTTTCATTCTTTATATAATCCAGAATCAAAGACGTATTTATCACAAATTCAAATCACCTTGCAAGGCAATTTAGATATTAATGCGTTCCAACAAGCTTGGCAAAAAGTAGTAGATAGACATAGTATTTTACGGACTTGTTTTGCTTGGAAAAAAACCAAACAGCCTTTACAAGTGGTTAGAAAAAATGTCACCTTACCTTGGTTTAATTATGATTGGCGAGCGCATTCTCTCGCCGAACAAGAAACTAAATTTCAGGAATTATTAACCTCTGATAAAGAGCAATATTTTGAATTAGATAAAGTCCCCTTACTTCGATGTCATTTAATTCAAGTCGAAGATCAAAAATATGAATTTATCCATACTGGACATCATATTTTATTAGATGGTTGGGCAACAGCAATTCTGTTGAAAGAAGTTTTCGAGTTTTACGCTGGACTCATCAACTATCGACCCGTCAATTTACCGACACCCCGCCCTTACCAAGACTATATTAATTGGGTACAACAGCAAGATCAAACTGAAGCCGAACGATTTTGGCGACAAAATCTTCAAGGTTTTACCTCTCCAACTCCATTAGTCGTTGATAAACCGTTAAATCCTCTTGTTACTCAAAGTAAAAATTATCTTCATCAAAAATCAAAACTTTCTCCAGAAATTACCAGTCGTCTGAAATTACTCGCCCAAGAATATCGCCTTACTCTTTCTACCCTAATTCAAGGAGCTTGGGCTTTATTATTACATCATTATAGTAGTGAATCTGATATTGTATTTGGGGCAACCGTTTCGGGACGATCGCCCAATTTTACTGGGATTGAATCGATGGTAGGGATGTTTTTAAATACCTTACCCGTTCGCCTCCAAATTGAGTCTCAACTTGAATTATTAACTTGGTTTCAACAATTACAACAAGAGCATTTAGAACGAGAGCAATATAGTTATAGTTCTTTAATTGATATTCAAAAATGGAGTGAAATTCCGTCCCCTCATTCAGTTTTTGAAAGTTTTGTTGTCTTTGAAAATTTACCCTTTAGCGACAATGATAGTCAGAATTTAGGCGGTTTACAAGTCGGTGAAATGCAAGATTATGGCAATGCTGATTATCCCTTAACGGTTATTGTCACCCCTGGAGAAGCCTTAAGTATTAAAATTATTTATCCTCAAGAACGATTTGAAAATGACACCATTGAAAGGATATTAGGTCATTTTAAAACCTTATTAGAAGGAATCGCTATTAATCCCCATCGTCGGATTCAAGACTTACCTTTATTAACGGAAGCTGAACGTCAATTATTATTAATTGAATGGAATCAAACTGCACCCCAAAAGCCTCTTAAACACTGCGTTCATGAATTATTTGAACAACAAACCCTCAAAACCCCTTCAGCCATCGCCGTTGTTGTTCAAGAGCAACAATTAACCTATCAAGAACTCAATGAGTCTGCCAATCAACTCGCCCATTATTTACAAAAAATTGGGGTGAGTTCTCAATCTTTGGTCGGGATTTGTTTAGAACGATCTCTTAATATGGTAATTGCCGTTTTAGCAGTGTTAAAAGTAGGCTGTGTTTGTGTTCCCCTAGATCCAACCTATCCTCAAGAAAGACTTTCTTACATCCTGCAAGACACCCAACTTAAATTCTTATTAACTCAAAAAGAGTGTCAATCCCTGTTAAACAGTGAAACGATTTCTCAACGGATTTTATTGGATGAACAAGGGTCAGAAATTGCCTTAGAAACCAAGACTAATCTTGACAACCCCGTGAGTTTAAAGGATTTGGCCTATATTATTTATAGTTCAGGCTCTACGGGTGTGCCAAAAGGGATTATGATCCTGCATCAATCCTTAACCAATATTATTGAGCATCATCAGGCGAAAATGTCACTGGAGAGAAATTTCTTACAATTTGCTCCCTTCAATTTCGATGTTAGCTATCACGAAATGTTTGCAGCCTGGTGTTTAGGGGGAAGCTTATTTATTGTTCCAGAAGATGCCCGCTTAGACCTTGCTAAAATAAGTCAATTATTGGCAAATAACCCTATTCATAAAGCGATTTTGCCCGTTACTTTGTTACAACAATTAATTGAAACCTATAGTGAGGAAACCTACTTATTTGCTAACTTGCGTGAAATTATTTCAGCTGGAGAGCAATTACAAATTACTCCAGCGATGATTTCTGCATTCAAGAAACTCGAACATTGTACGCTTTACAATTTTTATGGCCCGACAGAAGCGGATATCGTTACCAGTTATACCTTTGACCCTAATCCTGAGCTTTGGCCGAAGTATATTCCCATTGGTAAACCCGCGATTAATGTGCAAGTTTATATTTTAAATTCCCATCTTCAACCTGTACCCATCGGAGTCACTGGCGAGTTATATGTTGCGGGTGGCGGTTTAGCGCGGGGTTATTTCAACAATCCCCAATTAACCAAAGAAAAATTTATTGCTAATCCCTTTAGCGATAATTCATTGCTGTATAAAACTGGAGATTTAGCTCGTTATTTACCCAATGGAGACATTGAATATTTAGGAAGAATTGATGATGTGGTCAAAGTTAGAGGTTATAGAATTGAATTAGGGGAAGTAGAAACTATTTTAAATCAACATCCTCAAATTGCCCAAGCCATTGCTACAGTTCAGGGAGAAACCGCCAGAGAAAAATATTTAGCCGCTTATTTTATTCCCCGTCCAGGTGAAACCGTAAACCAAGTTGAATTACGTCATTTTCTTGAAAACTGGCTACCCGATTATATGATTCCCTCTGCTTTTGTGGTGATGGAATCTTTTCAACTCAGTCCTAACGGTAAAGTTGATCGAAAAGTCTTACCAATACCCGATAAAAACCCCTTATCGTTAACTCAAAATTATGTCGCTCCTCGAACTGCAATTGAAGAAGTTTTAGCAGAAATTTGGGCAGAAATTTTAGAAGTCGAACGAGTTGGGATTGAAGACGATTTCTTTCTGTTAGGTGGGCATTCTTTAAAAGCGATTCAACTGATTAGTAAAATCCGTCAAACCTTAGAAATTGAAATTTCTGTGCGCCAACTTTTTAATCACTCAACTATCAGCCAATTAACTCAAGTCATGATTGAATTAGTGGGTAATGAAGGTTTACTGAATGAAATTGCCGTAACAGTTCAAGAAATTTCTAGACTTTCACCAGAAGAAGTTCAAGCTTTATTATCTCAAAGCTGAACCTAAATGAATTAAACTTTCTATAGTGGACATTGATTTAAACTGAAGGAAAAAAATGACAAATCATCTCTTTGATTTAACAGGTAAAGTTGCAATTATCACGGGTGCTGCCCGAGGAATTGGTCGGGTATTAGCCCAAGGATTAGCACAAGCTGGAGCTAAGGTGGTAATTGGTGATATTAATCAAGTTGGTGCTGAACAAACGGTTCAACTGATTCAAGAAGCAGGAGGCGAAGCCATGGCAATTGAGACCGATGTTCGTCAACGTCAAGCTTGTCAGAATTTAATTAACCAGGCGGTTGCTCATTATGGTCAACTCGATATTATGGTCTGTAATGCAGGAGTTGAAATTCTCAAAAACACTGATGAATTAGAGGAATTTGAATGGGATCAGGTTATTAATGTTGACTTAAAAGGTTATTTTAATTGCGCTCAACTCGCAACCAAACAAATGATCAAACAAGGAACAGCAGGTTCAATTATTATGAATTCTTCTATCTGTGCTTTCGTTGCTGTTCCCAAATCTTCAGGAGCATATAGCGCCGCAAAAGGTGGTGTCAATCAATTAGTAAAATCCCTAGCGGTCGAATTAGCTAGTCACAAAATTCGAGTCAATGCTTTTGCACCGGGCTATATGAATAATATGATGGAAGGAACAGAAGGTTTACGTTCAACTTCCGATGAAATGGACGAATTATATACTAGAATTCCCATGAAACGAACTGGAGATTTAGAAGAGTTAATTGGCCCTGTCGTGTTTTTAGCGTCCGAAGCTTCCTCTTATGTAACTGGAGCAATTTTAATGGTAGATGGAGGTTATACTGCTATTTAGCATCAATAATTAAACAATTTTTAGGTTGATTTATATCCATCAAACCAACCTAAAATCACTAAATTAAATAAATCCTATTAACTCATGTCAAAAATGAACCATAACTCTCAAGAAAAACAGAAATTACTCAAGCTGTTACTACAAAAAAAAGGAATCGGTGTAAAAACAAATACGATACCTCCTAGGTATCCATCTCAACTTGTACCGCTTTCTTTTTCTCAAGAACGACTTTGGTTTTTGTACCAATTAGAAGCTCAAGGCTATACCTATAATATGCCGTTTCGCTTTCAAATTGAAGGCAATTTAGATATTGAGTTCTTTAGAAAAGCTTTGGAAACTATTATGCAACGTCATGAATTGTTGCGAACTTGTTTTCAAGAAGTTGACGAAATTCCCCGACAAATTATTAACCAGAAAATTGATTTAAATTTGCCTTTGTTGGATTTACAGTCCTTATCTTCTACGGAACAAACCCAAGAATTAGAGCGATTAACCGAACAAGAAATTTATACTCCCTTTGACTTAACCCAAGCTCCCTTAATGCGGACTTTTTTGGTTAAATTAAAAGCTGATTCTTATCTTTTATTTTTGAGTTTACACCATTCTATTTTTGATGGCTGGTCAATGAAAGTTTTACTACAAGAACTTTCTCGTTTATATCAAGCTTTTTTACAAAAACAATCTAATCCTTTACCCGATTTACCTATTCAATATGGTGATTTTGCCGTTTGGCAAAGACAACAGTTACAAGGAGATAAACTCACCCAAGAAGTTAATTATTGGCAACAACAATTAACCGGAATTCCACCCTTATTGGAAATTCCCACTGATCATCCTCGTCCTCCCATACAAACGTTTAAAGGCAATAATTGTACATTTAAACTAAGTCCAGAATTAAGCCAACACCTGAAAAATATTAGCCAAACGTCAACCGCTACTTTGAATATGACACTGTTAACGGCGTTTAATGTTTTATTATATCGTTATAGCCGTCAAGAAGATATTGTGATTGGAATTCCCAGTGGAAACCGACAGTTTCCTGAAATTGAACCCTTAATTGGTTGCTTTATTAATACCTTACCTATTCGCACTCAGTTTAAAGAAAATATCTCATTTAAAGCTTTATTAAATCAAGTTAAACAAGTAGTTTTAGAAGCTTATGAATACCAAGATTTACCCTTAGAAAAGGTGGTAGAAGCGGTAAATCCTCAACGAAACATAAGTTATAGTCCTTTATTCCAAGTGATGTTTTCTTGGGAAGATATGCTGCACATTAATCATTTTTCGATGGCGGATTTAAAATTAACTCCCGTCACGATGAATGCTTTAATTGCTCAATTTGATTTAACCTTAGCCATGCAAGAAACGACTGAGGGTTTAGTTGGCTCGTTTGATTATAATTGCGCGTTGTTTAATCAAGACACAATTGAGCGCATGATTACCCACTTTAAAACTTTATTAGAAGGAATTGCCATTAATCCTGAACAATCGATTGAATTATTACCTATTTTACCTTTATCAGAACAAAAGTTATTAGCTCAATGGAATCAGACTAATATTGCTGAAAATCCAAAGGTTTGTATTCATGAATTATTTGAACATCAAGTTTTAAAAAATCCAAATGGGATCGCAATAGAATGGGGCAGGGAAAAAATCACCTATCAAGACTTAAATCATCGTGCCAATCAATTAGCTCATTATCTCCAATCTAAGGGGGTTAAAGTTGAATCGTTAGTGGGAATTTGTTTAGAACAATCTGTATCTATTATTATCAGTTTTTTGGCAATTCTTAAAACTGGTGCTGCTTATCTTGTTCTAGCTCCCAATTATCCCCAAGAGCGTTTAAACTATATCTTAAATGATGCTCAAGTCTCGGTATTAATTACTCAAAATACCTTGGTTAATTTATTCCGTGATCATCAAGCAGAAGTGGTTTGTCTGGATACTGAAGAAAACTTAATTATTAGTCAAAGCCAAAACAATTTAGTTAACCCTATTCAGCCAAATAATTTAGCTTATATTATTTATACCTCTGGTTCAACAGGCACTCCTAAAGGGGTTATGATTGAACATCAAAGTTTAGTTAATCATAGTTTAGGAATCATTAAATTCTATGATTTAACAAATCGTGATCGAATTTTACAATTTGCTTCTTTTACCTTTGATGTAGCTGCTGAAGAAATTTATCCAACTTTTTTAACGGGTGCAACTTTAGTTATGCGTCCTGCATTAATGTTCCCTTCTTTAGCTGATTTTACTCAATTTATTCAGCAAAAGTGTTTAACAGTCATTAATCTTCCGGCTACTTATTGGCATGAATGGGTATTAGATTTATCTCAAACTTTAATAACCTTACCTGAAACCCTACGCTTAGTGATTACAGGAAGTGAAGAAGTATTACCAGAGCGATTAATATTATGGCAAAAAATACTATCAAATAGTCAACGAGAAGATATCACTTGGTTGAATGCTTATGGTCCGACAGAAGCGACGATAACCAGCACAGTTTTTAATCCCAATTTCATTCATAAAATTGCTCAAATTCATTCTGTTGCCATTGGTAAACCGATTACAAATACACAGGTTTATATTTGTGATCCCTATTTGCAACAAGTCCCCATTGGAATACCAGGAGAACTGTTAATTGGAGGTTTAGGTTTGGCCAAAGGTTATCTCAATCGCGATGATTTAACCCGTGAAAAATTTATTACTCATGCTTTTAATTCATCAGAATATCAACGTTTCTATAAAACTGGAGATTTAGCTCGTTATTTACCCGATGGAAATATAGAGTTTTTAGGACGCATTGATAATCAAGTTAAAATTCGAGGGTTTCGTATTGAAATTGGCGAAATTGAAGCCGTATTAACTGAATACCCAGATGTCCGAGCGACGGCGGTAATTGTTCGAGAAGATCAAACAAATAATAAACAATTAGTGGCTTATATTGTGCCAAAATATCCATCCATTGATCCTGCAAAATTGCGGAGTTTTCTTAAACAGAAATTACCAGATTATATGATTCCAGCTTTCTTTGTACAGCTTCAAGAATTGCCCTTAATGAGCAGTGGGAAAATTGATCGTAACGCTTTACCCGCACCCACCGAAATTCGGGAGCAAAAAACGATGATTACACCCCGAACAGCTACGGAAAAAATTGTTGCTGAGATTTGGCAAGATGTTTTAGGGTTAAAGCAAGTTAGTATTTTCGATAATTTCTTTGACTTAGGTGGCCATTCTTTAAAAGCTGCCCAAGTGATTTCTCGACTGCGAGAACAATTAGCTATTAATATTCCTTTAAACTATCTCTTTGCAGAACCGACGGTAGCAGGATTATCCTCTAATTTAGACTTGAATTTATCTGATGAAATTGAGAGCAATCAAATCCCAGATTGGCAAGTCGAAATTACCTTAGACCCCTCCATTCAACCGCCGAATCTTGTGGCTCCCTTTCCTCAAAAACCTGCTGATATTTTGCTAACAGGAGCTACGGGTTTTCTCGGAATTCATTTATTAGCTGAATTGTTGGACAAAACAGAAGCTAATATTCATTGTTTAATTCGAGACAAAAGTTTAGAACAAGCTCAAGCGAAAATTTACCAGAAATTAAAAACCTTTCAATTATGGGATGAACAGAAAAGCTCTCGTATTATTCCTGTTATTGGTGATTTATCCCAAAAACGTTTAGGAATGTGTCAACCTGATTTTCTGGAATTAGCCAATCAAATTGATCTGATTTATCATAATGGAGCTTGGGTGAATGCTATTTATCCCTATTCAATACTGAAACCCACTAATGTTTTAGGAACAGAAGAAATCTTGAGATTAGCGTGCTTAATTAAAACTAAACCTGTTCATTTTGTCTCGACGATTTCTGTTTTTTCCCCCAGTTATGCTCAAGGAAACTTAATTCAAGAATCTGATCCCCTGGGTATAAATCATGGACTCAATGCCGGTTATACTCAAAGTAAATGGGTCGCTGAAAAATTAATCATGGAAGCTGGAAAACGGGGACTTCCGATGACAATTTTCAGAGCATCTCGAATTATTGGACATAGTAAAACTGGAATTTGTAATAGAGAAGATTTGTTTTGTCGTATGATTAAAGGCTGTATTCAATTAGGAATGATTCCTGATTTTGGCGATAGTACAGAAGACCTCACTCCTGTGGATTATGTGAGTGGTGCAATTATACATTTAGCCAGTCAAGAAAGCTCTTTAGGGAAAGCATTTCATTTGTTGAATTCTCACCCAACCTTAAATCGTGACTTATTTGATTGTGTTCGGGAAATGGGTTATCCGTTGCAGTTGGTTTCTTTTGAAAAATGGCGATCACATTTAACAGAACAATGTAAAATTAATACAGATAATGCTTTATCTCCGGTGTTAGATAATTTTTCAGATGAAAATTTATCCGCAGGTTATCCCCCCCAGTTTGATGCTCAAAATACGATGATGGGGTTAAAGGGTACAGCGTTTAATTTTCCCCCGATTGATCAAAAATTGTTAACAACTTATTTTGAATATTTTACTAAAAGTGGGTTTTTAACAAAATAAATGATCGATTTAATCAGACCCCATAAGCTGAATTGCGCAGCTTATCTCATCCCTAGATTCAAAAAAGTCAGATCATCAATTCCACGAGGAAAATATTATGTTTAACTTAAACCATAAATTATATTTATTAATTTCCAAATTCTTAGAAGAACAACAAAAAATCGAAAAACTCCAAAAACTGGCTGAAAGTGCAACGTTCGATAGTTCCGTAAAATTTTACGGAAATTGTGTAAATCATCAGAATGATAAAAGTTTAATTAAAATTGGAGAAAATAGAGTAATTCTCGGAGAATTAGCTATATTTCCTTATGGTGGAAAAATAGAAATAGGGAGAAATTGTTATATTGGTGAAGGAACTCGAATTAGATCAGCTACTTCTATCAAAATTGGAAACGAAGTTATAATTTCCGATGATGTCAGTATTTATGATACCGATGCTCATTCATTAAATTATGTTTTAAGACAGAAAGAATTTATGGAAGTACTCATTTTGAATAATCTGATTAAGGATGCTGAGGATGTTGATATACAATCTGCACCCGTGGTGATAGAAGATCATGTTTGGATTGGATTTAATGTTGCGATTCTTAAAGGGGTTACGATTGGGAAAGGGGCAATTATTGGAGCAGGTTCTGTTGTAACAAAAGATGTAGAACCTTTTACAATCGTTGCAGGTAATCCTGCCAAAATTATCAAACGATTATGAATCTGCTCCAATGCCTAAACAATAGGTTAATATTGATTCCTGATATGTAAAAAATCTAGAAAATAGTATTAATAGAATTTGTGATAATAATGCAGATTTTTATGGTATGCTGAATTGATGTCTAACTCAAGAGATAGACATTAAAAGTTCTAATGTCCCCCATTTTAGATCAAGGAGAATCCTATGAATGTTGCAGAAAAAGCCTCAGATACTATAAATCTCAAAGAAGATACCCGAACTTTCAATCAATCTCTTCAAGAATTTTTAAGATTTATTCAAGTTTATTGGTATCCAAAAGAACACCAGGATAGAGCTTTTTCGCAGATTATTCGTTCCTGGGGAATGCTCGTTTTATTGTTTTTCTTATTAGTGGGAGTAGTAAGTCTTAATGCGTTTAATAGTTTCGTTTTTAGAGACTTAATTAGCGTCACAGAAGCTAGAGATGCAGAACAATTAACTCATTTTGTCATCATTTATGGGATTACCCTAGGCAGCATGACGTTTTTCGGAGGATTGTCTAGGTTTCTTAAAAAACTAATTGCGCTGGATTGGTATCAATGGATAAATAATAGTATCTTGCAAAAATATTTTAAAAATCGTGCTTATTATCAAATCAATTTTAAAGGAGATATTGAAAATCCAGATCAACGTTTATCCCAAGAAATTCAACCCATCACCAGAACAACGATGGACTTTTTAACAACCTGCGTCGAAAAACTCATGGAGATGCTGGTTTTTATTGTCATCCTTTGGTCAATTTCTAAAACCATTTCTATAGTGCTTATGGTTTATACGATTATTGGAAATATTCTGGCTACCTATATTACTCAACAATTAAATAAAGTCAGTAAACAACAATTAGAAACCGAAGGAAACTATAAATACGCCATTACTCATGTTCGGACTCACGCCGAATCAATTGCATTTTTTAGAGGGGAAGAAAAAGAGTTAAATATTATTCAAAGGAAGTTCAATCAGGTGATTAAAATTATCATGGAAAAAATTAATTGGGAAAGAAACCAAGAATTTTTTAACCGAGGCTATGAATCCATTGTTCAAATCTTCCCCTTCTTAATTGTTTCCCCATTATATATTAGTGGTGAAATTGAGTTTGGACAAGTTAACCAAGCCAGCTATTGTTGCTATTTCTTTTCCACAGCCTTATCCGTGTTAGTGGATGAATTTGGACGCTCCGGTGAGTTTATTAATTATATTGAACGTTTAGAAGAGTTTTACCAAGCTTTAGAGGGTGTAAGCGAACAAACCAACCCAGTTAATACCATTAAAGTCATTGAAGATAACAATCTAGCTTTTGATGATGTCACCTTACAAACTCCCGATGCCGCTAAAGTGATTGTCGAACATTTATCCCTATCCGTTGAACCAGGGAAAGGTTTATTAATTGTTGGGCCAAGTGGTCGAGGAAAAAGTTCTCTTTTACGCGCTATTTCTGGGTTATGGAATACAGGTACAGGTCATTTGGTGCGACCTCCCCTCGACGATTTATTATTTTTACCCCAACGTCCTTACATCATTTTGGGAAACCTGCGCGAACAGCTAATTTATCCTCAAACGACAACGGAGATGAGTGAATCCCAATTAAAAGAAATCTTACAAGAAGTTAACCTGCAAGATGTTCTTAATCGCATCAAAAATTTTGATGAGGAAGTGGATTGGGAAAATATTTTATCTTTAGGAGAACAACAACGTCTAGCCTTTGCGCGACTATTCGTTAATCAGCCAGATTTTGTGATTTTAGATGAAGCCACCAGTGCTTTAGATTTAAAAAATGAAGATCATTTATATAAACAGTTACAACAAACTGGAAAGACCTTTATTAGTGTCGGACATCGAGAAAGTTTGTTTAACTACCATCAAAAGGTTTTGGAACTTTCCGAGGATTCTACTTGGCGTTTAATGAGGATGGCAGACTATCATCCATCAGCAGCGATTGCAACTCATACCAACAATGAGCAAACCGTTGATGAAACGATAGAAATTGTCTCTGAAATAAACAATCAAGACAATTTTACCCATCAAGAAATGCAAAAACTGACCAACTATAGCTTAAGTACCATCAAAAACAAAGCCCGTCGAGGTCAAACGATTGTTGCCAATGATGGCATGAGCTATCGTTATGACAAAACTCTTGATATTGCCAAATGGGTGAGAGTTTAGCTTCTCAAGGAGCTTCGATCGAACTTAAAAAGGCATCTTGCCGCAGTTCGGGAACCTTCAAAGAAGATTCTCGACCCATTACATTGTTCGCCAATTCCGAGTTGAATTGGCGAATTAAAAGCCGCCAGGACTTAAATAACTGGGATTTTCCTGTAGGGAAGTATCGAAGGGATTGGGTAAATCTTGGGTGCGAATTAAAGGCCCAGACTGTTGCTGTTGCATGACATCATAGTATAAAGTTTCGGTTAATTTGGCATCCCGGGTAATCATATTATCGAAATAGGAACCTTGCATAAAAGTACGCCAACCAAAAAGAGAGTTGAACTGTCCTAAAATGTTGGTGTAGTCGTAGAAACGACCCGTATTGTTATTAACAGCGCGGTTAAACAAACCGGGAATATTATTAAATCCCACCGCCGTATCGGGAGAGGGGACAAGTTGCAATTGTTGGGTTTTTACCGGTGCAGGATTGGTGTCGGGTGAACTTTCGGCGATCGCGCTAGGCGGACTCAACCAGACTAAACCGGTTAAACAAAACAGGGAAGGAAGTAAAAATTGAGCGCGCATGGCTAAACATCTCCTCACAGGGATAGGGTTAATTAAAAAATCGCGTCAATGGGATGAGAAAGAAATCAATACTAGCGATCGAGTCAATATATAATGACTTTTGGCTCAATTGTAACCGAAATTTTGGAGTCAGTCAGGCTCCCAAT
The DNA here is from genome assembly GCF_007095495.1 of Microcystis sp. M_QC_C_20170808_M9Col. NCBI lineage: Bacteria > Bacillati > Cyanobacteriota > Cyanophyceae > Chroococcales > Microcystaceae > Microcystis > Microcystis sp. M_QC_C_20170808_M9Col. The sequence goes on from NZ_SFBZ01000268.1 coordinate 21,078, forward strand.
CCTGAAAATATGGCTAATTCCTCGGTAGCGAATCTCGATACTGCTTCCCTGCGTCAATTTCTCCTCGATGCTCTTGTCCGTCTTGCCTATGGAGAGGGGGATTTCACCCTGTCTTCAGGACAAAAAAGCAGCTACTATATCAACGGCAAACAAGTTACCCTCACTGCTGAGGGAGCTTTAGCCGTGGGGCGTTTATTGCTGTCGCTACTGCCTCCAGATACCCAAGCGGTGGCAGGATTAACCCTAGGGGCGGATCCGATTGTCAGCGCCGTTATTGTGGTATCTGCCTACGAAAATCGCCCAATTCCAGCTTTAATCGTCCGCAAAGAGGCAAAAGGTCACGGTACTATGGCTTATATCGAGGGGCCGACTTTAAACCCCGGTGCCGCGGTGGTTGTCCTCGAAGACGTGGTGACAACGGGCAAAAGTGCCATGGTAGCGGTAGAAAGATTACGGGATGCCGGTTATCAAGTAGATTTAATCATTGCTTTGGTGGATAGAGAGCAAGGAGGGGCGGAATTTTACCAATCTCAGGGAATAAAGTTTCAAGCTTTGTTTTCGATTCGGGATCTACAGGCGGCTTATCATAATAAATAGGGTTTGCGGCAAAAAGTTTTTCCTGGTGGCAGGGTGTGGGGTGTGGGGTGTGGGGTGTGGGGTTTTACCAGTTTTGAGGTGGCCAATTACCTAATTTTCAGGGAAAAGTCCAGGGATTTTCCCCCTGATCACTCCCATGCCTGGTACTTTTTGATTGACAAAAAGTCTAAAAGTCTTACCCAACAAGGTTTTTAGATTTTTTCAGCCTACCCTAAATAGCGGGGAGTGGCCAGAAACGCTCGATAACCGGGTTTTAAAAGTCGGTAAAACTTATCGGACAAAAGACCAGAGAGCGGCTTTAACTGCCTAAACGGTAAGTTATCTAGATTTTTTTCCTGTGAATAATTGGTAACTAACTGAGGTTGTCGGCGCTAAGAAACAGATGAGAACATTGATAGATTCAGAGTCTAACTATTGACTAATACCTATTCTCGGACGGGGAATCAAGATTGCTTGACTCTCTTGGCTGCTAATGAGTTGAAGCCTTTGTCACTTTACTGATAACCCTCAGACCGACTAACTGTATACTAGGCTATAAGATTTGCTTAAAAATCTTCAGACCATGCCGAACTATCGACAGTACAGCGATCGCCAAATATGAATCAAGGCATAGATTTACAAGAAAGTTTCATTAAATCCCTAACAGACCTGGGATTAAGTGGAGGACTGGCTAAAGCGATTTGGATGCCTTTACCCATGTTCCTGATGATTATAGCCGCCACAGTGGGGGTTTTAGTCTGCGTCTGGTTAGAAAGAAAAATTTCCGCCGCCGTCCAACAGCGTATCGGGCCGGAATACGCAGGCCCCTTGGGCGTTTTACAACCGGTCGCCGACGGTCTGAAATTAGTCTTTAAAGAAGATGTCGTCCCCGCTAAGGCTGACCCTTGGTTATTCCTCTTCGGGCCGATTTTGGTGGTGATGCCGGTGTTTGTCTCCTACCTCATCGTCCCCTTCGGTCAAAATCTGGTGATTACTGACCTAAACGTGGGAATCTTTTTATGGATTTCCTTGTCCAGTATTGCCCCCATTGGTTTATTAATGGCGGGTTATGCCTCCAATAATAAGTATTCCTTGCTGGGAGGCCTGCGGGCGGCGGCGCAATCGATTAGTTATGAAATTCCTTTGGCTTTATCGGTATTAGCGATCGCGATGATGTCTAATAGTCTCAGTACCATTGATATTGTCGAACAACAATCCGGTTATGGCATTTTAGGCTGGAATATCTGGCGCCAACCGGTGGGTTTTCTGATTTTCTGGATTGCCGCTTTAGCTGAGTGTGAACGTCTGCCTTTCGATTTACCAGAAGCGGAGGAGGAATTAGTCGCCGGTTATCAAACCGAATACGCGGGGATGAAATTCGCTCTCTTTTATGTGGGTTCCTACGTTAACCTCGTGCTGTCGGCCCTAGTTTTCGCAGTCCTCTATCTTGGTGGTTGGGAATTTCCTATCCCCGTCAATGCTTTGGCCGGCTGGTTGGGAGTTAGTGAAACCAATCCTTGGCTACAAATTATCACCGCTTCCCTAGGGATTACGATGACAGTATTAAAGGCCTATTTCCTCATCTTCATCGCTATTCTCTTGCGTTGGACTGTACCCCGGGTTCGCATTGACCAATTACTCGATTTAGGCTGGAAATTCCTCTTACCGGTATCTTTAGTTAACTTACTACTTACCGCCGCCCTAAAACTAGCTTTTCCCTTTGCTTTTGGCGGTTAATTCCCGTTTTTGCCCTGTTAACCTACTACCCCTCTGACCATCATGTTTAACATCCTCAAACAAGTCAGCGATTACGCCAAAGGTAGCATTCAAGCGGCGAAATACATCGGCGAAGGTTTATCCGTTACCTTTGATCATATGCGTCGTCGTCCGATTACCGTCCAGTATCCCTACGAAAAGTTAATTCCCTCGGAACGTTATCGGGGTAGAATTCACTTTGAGTTCGATAAATGTATCGCTTGTGAAGTCTGTGTGCGAGTTTGTCCGATTAATTTACCAGTAGTGGATTGGACTTTTAACAAGGAAATTAAAAAGAAAGAACTCAAACACTACAGTATCGATTTTGGGGTCTGTATTTTCTGCGGCAATTGTGTGGAATACTGTCCGACTAATTGCCTATCGATGACCGAAGAATACGAACTAGCGACCTATGATCGTCATGAATTAAACTATGATAACGTCGCCCTAGGCCGTTTACCCTACAAAGTCACCCAAGATCCGATGGTAACACCTCTGAGGGAATTAGGTTATCTGCCTAAAGGTGTCATCGAACCCCACGATTTACCCGCCGGTAGTCAACGCGCCGGTAAACGTCCGGAAGAAATTACCGATTAATTAGCAGTTAGCTATCAGCCGTCACGGTTTTTAGGTAGGAGAATTGCCAGATTCTGTCTTTTGCCTCTTGCCTGTTGCCTCTTGCCTTCAGAAGCTGATAACTAATAATTAATAACTCTCAAACATAAAAGGAGATGAAACTACTGTGAATTTAGCCGAGGGCGTTCAAATAGTATCTTTTGGCATTTTAGCAGCCCTAGTAATCGGGACAGCTTTAGGCGTGGTACTATTATCTAATATCGTTTATTCCGCCTTTTTATTGGGCGGTGTTTTTATCAGCATTTCCGGTTTATATCTCTTACTAAATGCTGATTTTGTAGCGGCGGCACAAATTCTAATTTATGTGGGTGCAATTAACGTTTTAATTCTCTTTGCCATTATGCTTGTTAACAAGCAAGAGGACTTTTCTGATATTCCTAAACGTTGGATTCGTCAGGCATCTACAGCTTTAGTTTGTGTGGGTTTATTTGTGCTGTTATCGACCATGGTTTTAATCACGCCTTGGTCAATTTCTAGCACTTCTCCCGCAGTAGTGACTAATACTTTAGTAGAAATCGGTAAGCATTTCTTTAGTGATTTCTTGCTACCCTTTGAATTAGCTTCCGTGCTATTATTAATGGCCATGGTCGGAGCAATTATTTTAGCTCGTCGTGACCTTATCCCCACCCTAAAAGCTGAAGAACCTACGGCCACAGCTTTAACATTACCCGAACGACCTAGAGAATTAACCGCCCCTAAATAGGACAAAAGAAAGAGGTATCATGCAGATTCAGTTAGAGTATTATTTGTTATTAGCGGCGGCTTTGTTTTGTATCGGAATTTACGGTTTAGTCACCAGTCGCAATGCCGTCCGGGTTTTAATGTCGATCGAATTGATGCTCAATTCCGTTAACATTAACTTAATGGGTTTTTCCAACTATCTTGACCCCGCTAATATCCGAGGCCAAATTTTTACTATTTTCGTGATTACCGTAGCGGCAGCCGAGGCAGCCGTGGGTTTAGCGATTATCCTGACTATCTATCGTAACCGCGACACGATCGATATGGAACAGTTTAATCTGCTCAAATGGTAAGCTTTTAAATAGGGTTTGCTGAATAAATCTAAAAACCTTGTTGGATAAGGTTTTTAAACTTTTTTTCCCTCAAAAATTGCCGACCATTGGGGTGAACCCCACACCCCACACCCCACACCCTGTCCCCACGAAAAACTTTTTCAGCAAACCCTAAATATTTACCCCCCCTCTCTCCCTTTTCTGGGGAGAGTTTTTTTTGGTTAATTTTTCCCTGTTAACGAGGATAAATCTCAGTAACAACTCGATCGGGGGAGCTACTGGTAACAACAATGTTATTATCTTCTAAAGTGCCGATCGCTTTATCGCCAGTAAGATTAAATTTTGGCTCCTGTTGTTCATAGATAATATTCCCCTCGGCCTCGACAATTTTTTCCGACATTTTCCAAGTTAAGATCTGACTATACAATTGCGCCCCAGTTTTCTGATTAATTCCCTTAACCCCATCCTTGAGATAAGCGATACGATTGCCTAATTCCACCACCACACGATTACCAGTAATAGTGATTTGATCTTGATATTGAAAAATTTCCGTGGGGCGATCGGAAGTTAAGGTACGATTTTGATAGTTCCAAATTGCCTGAGAACCAGAAATCTGTAAAGGTGGTTCTAAAGAGCGATATTCGAGGTTTTCTTGCAGGATAACCTGATTATTTTTTCTTTCCCAACGACCGCCGATAGCAGTAAGGCGATCGATAATAGTTTTATCAATATAGCGATCAAAAGCGACTTTTTGATCGGTACTAATGACCTGTTGAGGAATTTCCCAGTACAGGCGCTCGGTTTGCAGGACAACACGGGATTCCTTGGCGGTAGCCACCACTTGACCTTGTAATTCTAGTTTTTCTTGGCGCGTGTCGTAGCGTCCTTGGCGCGCCTTAGCTTCTAGTTGTAGATGACTACCTTTGATCCCTTTGGAGGAGATTAAAATACCCTCCTTAGGTAGCCAACGCAATTCCGGCGCGTTAATAATGGCCTTATTGCGGGGATCTACAGCCACAATATTATCTTTGAGGAGAATTTCCTGGCCTTCCTTGTAAACTTCACCGCGGTCAGCACTAACCTGTAAAACCACTTTCCCATCTTGATAGATATTACCCTTGATATTTTCCAGACGGGCGATTTTTTGGTCTTGGGTGTAGGTAGCTTTTTTGACCTGAATTTTCCAGAGGGGTTGTCCGGAGGGGTTAGCCTGTTCTAAGGTGGCATTATTGAGAATTAAGCGGCCAGTTTCTTCAATTTTAGGCGATTCTGTCGGCGAAATTTTCGGCGGATCGGGAGGTTGACAGGCCGTTAATCCCAGCAAACCGATTAGAAGGGCAGCCCCGCGCCCAATTGATAATTTTAATTGTAACCGCTGCCTCAATTTCGATCGCTCCGCTGCTATTTTCTCTCCTCCCAGTGTAGGGTAAGGGGTCGCCCCTTGACCGGTTGAAAGTAGTTCACTCGCTAGTTTTGCTGGGAAAAACCCCCGGTTGAACGGTGAGAGTTTGTTGTTTACCCCTGCGGTTAATCTCGATTTCCAGATTACCACCGATCGCACTGGTTTCTACACCTTGCTGCACATCGGCGGCGGTTTTAACGGGGTTTCCTGCCACAGTTTCGATGATATCACCCGCTTGCATTCCGGCTTTTTGAGCGGGGGAATTTTCCACCACTCGCAGGACGATTACCCCTTCATTTTGGTCAATATTAAAGTTTAATTCTTTAGTTTCGTTCAATTGCTGCCGTAATTCTGGGTTTAGCGTCACCATGTGGATACCGATGTAGGGATGTTCCGCTTTACCCTTGCTAGATAACTGTCCCGCCACTTTTTGGGCGGTTTCGATGGGAATGGCAAACCCTAAACCCTGGGCATCGGCCCGAATTGCCGTATTAATGCCGATAACTTCCCCCTTGGCGTTTAGCAACGGGCCGCCGGAATTGCCGGGGTTAATAGCGGCATCGGTTTGGATAAAACGAACCCGTTTATCGGGAACCCCCACTTCGCTGCTAGTCCGGCCCAAGGCACTAATAATGCCCACCGTAACCGTATTATCTAAGCCCAGGGGATTGCCAATAGCGATCGCCCACTCCCCGGGGGTTAAAGTTTCGGCCTTGCCAAAAGTCACCGTCGGTAAATTTTTCGCCTCGATTTTCACCAAGGCCACATCGGTCATATTGTCAACCCCCAGGACTTTACCCTGATAGGTTTGACCGTTTTTCAGAGTCACTTTTACTTGGGTTGTCCCTTCCACCACATGGGCATTAGTTAAAAGTAGTCCATATGTACTAATAATAAACCCGGAACCGGTTCCCCGTTCCAAATGCTCCCTGGGAATCGGCACTTCATTGCCAAAAAAGCGCCGAAAAAAGGGCTGTTTAAATTCTTCGGGAATTTGGTCGGCCACTTCCCGGGCCGAGTCAATCCGCACCACCGCCGGCCCGACTTTCTGCACGGCCTGGGCGATAAAATTGACATTGCCGTCGGTTTGGGGAATAACAGGGAGAGAGAGGGAAGCGGGGAGGATTGCCGGCGGTTTATTTACCTCTAGGGGCTCTTTTCTGCTTAAATACTGATTTCCTAGTACACCCACAGTACCGCCTAGGGCGAGTAATCCCAGTGAAATCCCCAATCTTGTCAATAAACCCATAAGCTCTAGCCCTAAAATGTCGTGTGCGGTAGAATCGGCGCCAAACTTACCTACAATTATAGGCTGTCTTTTTCAAAGACGAACCCCTGGGGCAGATAAAGGCTTTTTATATTTGATGGCAGTGGCAATCACTTTGATTAAGCTTTTCTCCTAAAGGTGAAGTGTAACCTATATTTGGCATCGTCTCCGCGCTCTGGTCTGCTTACTCCCCAAAAGGAAAATTTCGTATTCTACTATTAGGATAACCGCTGTAAGAATACTTCCCTGTAATCAAGTGGCTAAAACTTAACTCAGATGCTACATTTTCTGGAAATCTATTGGCTTTAAATATTGACAAAATTCTCGAAGCGTAATATGATGTTTTCAAATATTTCAAGGCTGAGTTTATGAATGATAATTTAAAGCTGGTTAATACACCTGAAGGTAAATTTTATTGTCTCGATCAGAAGATGGCTAACTTATTGGAAAATCTGCGAGATTTGGCGAGTGCTTATCCCGGAATCGACGATAAAATGATTCATCCGGGGGATGTTTGCTTTGATATTGGTGCCAATATTGGCACTTTTTCAACTTTGGCAGCCCGTTTATCATCCCCTCAAGGCCGAGTATTTGCCTTTGAGCCTTGTCCAGAAACTCATCAAATTCTCTTGGAAAACCTGCGATTGAATAATGTTTCACATTTAGTACAAGTACAAACTGATGTTATTAGTGATACTCAAAAAAATTTTTCTATAAAAAAAGCCCCTAAAAACATGGGAGCTACCCGCTTTATTGAATCATCAGAGGTCGAGGGAGAACTATTTACTTCCACAACCTTAGATTTTTGGATAGAAAATAATTTGCATCTGAAACAATGTGATTTTATTAAAATAGATGTGGAAGGAATGGAGATTAAAGTTCTTCAGGGAGCCAGGAAGACCTTAAAACAGTATCACCCCATTTTATATATTGAAGTTTGTTTACCCCATTACGAAAAATATGGATTTAAAATCGAGCAATTGCAAGAATTTTTAGCAGAAATTGGCTACCATTTCTTTCGTTATTTCGCTCCTGCGCCTTTTCTCACTAGCGATCTACGTCGCCTTCATTCTCTTAACCAAGGTTCTTATTTTTATAATTTAATTGCCATTCACCCTAGCAGTCCTCGCTATCCTCAAAAATACAATTCTACACAAGAAGCTTTCCTGTTTATGATTCAGGAAAAATCAACAATTACTTATAGTGAATTACGCAGAAAATTTCCGATAAGAACTACAATTAAAAAACTTGTTAGGGGAGAAAAAACGCCAGAATAAACTGAGATTTACCTCAACTGCGAGAGGAATTAGGGAACTTACCCCGTTTACCGGTCTTCTTTTAGGGGTAAAATCACGAAACAGCTATGAGAATCTCAGTTCATGCAATTGTTTGATCGCATCCGTTTAGGGATAGCCGTAGCGGTGGCTAAAACCGTTACTGCTGTGGTTAAAGGACTCCGTTTAGGGGCTGCCAGCGTCTTGCCGGGGGAAATTGCCCGTCGTCTCCATCCCCGTTTGTTACCCCTACTCTGTGGGCAAGTCCGAGGGGGGGTAATCTTGGTGGTTGGCACGAATGGAAAAACTACCACTTCCCTACTCCTAAGAACTATTCTAGAGCGTCAGGGGGCAAAAGTCACCCATAATACCACCGGGGCAAATTTAATTAATGGTTTAATCACTGCTTTATTAGCCGATGCTAATTTATTCGGCACTTTAAAGGCTGATTATGCCATTTTAGAAGTGGATGAAAATATTCTCCCTTTGGTTTTAAAAGATTGTCGTCCTCGCGCTATTTTAGCTCTCAATTTGTTTCGCGATCAACTCGATCGCTATGGGGAAGTGGATACAATTAGTCGCCGTTGGCAAGGGGCCATATCTCCCCTACCCACCGATACTTTAGTGATTCTCAATGCTGATGATCCGACTCTTTCCCATTTGGGTCAACAACTGCCCCAAAGAGTTGTATATTTTGGCTTAAGTGAGCCGGAATTATATCTAGAAGAAATTCCCCACGCTGTCGATTCTATTTACTGTCCTAAATGTGGTGCTTCTTTGGATTATCGCGGGGTTTATCTCTCCCATTTAGGGGATTTTAGTTGTCCTAGTTGCGGCTTTAAAAAGAGTAATCCTGCTTTTCATAGTCACGATTGGCCGCAGATATTAATCGGTGTTTATAATAAATATAATACTTTGGCGGCGGGTTTAGTAGCCCAGGAATTGGGGATTAAAGATCGAGAAATTTTTGAGACAGTTCAGGGTTTTAAAGCGGCTTTTGGTCGAGCGGAAGAATTAGAAATTGAGGGTAAAAAAGTTAGGATTTTACTATCTAAAAATCCCGTGGGTATGAATGAAACAATTCGCGCAGTGGCTGATATTTTACAGAAAGAAAAGTCCTCGACTACTCTCTTAGTTCTCAATGATCGCATCCCCGACGGGACGGATGTTTCTTGGATTTGGGATGTGGATACGGAAAAATTAACCCGTTTGGGAACAACTTTAGTAGTAACGGGCGATCGACTTTATGACATGGCTTTACGCTTACAATATAGTCAGGATAGTCTCGCTTATCCCGTTAATTTAATTGTTGAATCCGAGCTAAAAAAAGCGCTCCAAATTGCCCTTAATAACACCAAAAATGAGGAAACTTTACATATTTTACCCACCTATTCTGCTATGTTAGAAGTACGAGAGATTCTCACGGGACGAAAGATTTTGTAGAAATTAGAAAAGAGTGAAGATTGGTGTTAGGTGTTGGTGTGGTCACTGCGTGCGCCTTGCGGGGGGTTTTAGGGTGTTAGGGTTTTAGTTGAAATTCCCCACTTCCCCACTTCCCCACTTCCCCACTTCCCCACTTCCCCACTTCCCCATTCCCCCATTTCCCCATTTCCCCTAAGAAATTATGCAAGAACTAGAACTAAAAATCGGCTGGTTATATCCGACCTTAATGAGTACCTACGGCGATCGAGGTAATGTTATTACTATTCAAAGAAGATGTCAATGGCGTGATATTCCTGTGACAATTATTCCCCTAGATGCTCAAACAGAAGCCGAGACATTTTATCAAGTAGATATAATTGTTGGGGGTGGGGCGCAGGATCGGCAACAGGAGATCGTTATGCGCGATTTACAGGGGAAAAAAGCGGCGGCAATGAAAGAACAATTATCGACAGGAATACCGGGAGTTTTTACCTGTGGTTCCCCACAATTATTAGGTCATTATTACGAACCGGCTTTCGGTCAAAGAATCGAAGGATTAGGATTATTAGACCTAGTAAGTAAACATCCTGGTCCCAATGCAAAACGCTGTATCGGTAACGTGGTTTTTGAAATTACTGCCTCTCCTTTAGCGGAGGAAATTAAAGCTATGACTGGGGAAAAACCGCTAGTAATTGGCTTTGAAAATCACGGGGGTCGTACCTATTTACAGACCGTTTCTCCCTTGGGAAAGGTGATTACTGGCTACGGAAATAACGGAGAGGATGGTTATGAAGGGGCATTTTACCACAATGCGATCGCTACCTATGCCCACGGTCCCTTACTACCCAAAAATCCCTTTTTAGCTGATTGGTTAATCCAAAAAGCTTTAGAACAAAAGTATCAAAAACCGATTTTTTTAACAAAACTTGATGATTCTCTGGCCTTGAAGGCACGATTTGCCATGTTTGAACGACTAGAACTAACCGGCGTGACCAATAAAGCCTAAACTGGTCATATACACTTATGGCAGGAGATAGTCAAACTAGCCATTAAGAATTTTAATTGTGGCAGCTTATGAAATTATGACTGGAAAAATTATCGATCGTCAAACGGCGGGGTTTCTCGTCCTCATCATTCCCCTAGCGGTGCTAATCATCCTTGTTTTTACCGCTTGGCCATTGATCCTACTTGTCTTCTTCTTAACTCTGGCAGTCAAGGTGTGGCAAGACTATCGCTGGTCAAAATTATCGACGGTGATTAACCCCTATTTCAATCAACTTTTACAGGACAATCAAGGTTGTCTCACCCCGATTGACCTATCGGCAAAAGCCAATCTCACGGCCAAATTAGCCAGACAATTTTTAGACAAAAAAGCTGAGGAATTTGGGGCGCAAAAAAAAGCTGTAGGCGATCAGGGTATGGCCTATTACTTTATCACCGCCAGTACCTTGGGTAGTATTTTTGATGAGAGTGACCCCTCTTTAGAACAAATAGGGGAAAAACAAATTCCTGCGATTACTGCATCGAGATTCCCTCGGACCAATTTAGAGCAATCGCAGGAGACTAAATCCCCCCTGATTGTCGCAGAGAAGAGCGAAAATTCCGTCCCAGAGGTTCCTGTTATTTCCTCCTCCCAACCTCTGACTAATTTAGGTAAATTATTTGAGGAAAAAGAGGAAGAAAATACCGCAGCGATCGCTGTTCAAGAAACGGTAATTCAAGAACCGGAGGAGATAATTAATCCTAGTTTGAACAGTCCTGACAGTTCTTTATCCCAATCAGAATCAGAAGTTAGGGAAGAATCTCTAACCACTGTATCTGAAACCATCTCATCGATGAGTTTGGCGGATTTGGCTAAACGTTTAGGAGTTACCCCAGCCGTTTTGGGTAGAAACAAAAAAAATAAATCGGAAGCAGAATTTGCCGATTGGAGTCGCATCAGAGATCCCGATGGTATTGCTTGGAAATTTGACGCAAAAAACTCCCTATTTGTGGCCAACTGATAGATAAATTTGTTTGGTTTTCTAGACAGGCTCCCTGCCTGTCTTTTTTGGCGCTACGTCCGACCCCTGTTTCATCTACAAAATTGCCTTCAAGCACCAAAATCTCTTCACCACCGGGATGTCCATGCAGCGGGAAAAAACCACCGGGATAGAATCGAGTCAGCATTGTTACTGGATGATCCTGGATTTCATGGTCAGACTCGAAACAGCCAAACCAAATTCCAGTAAAGTTTGTCTGAAACCAAGTTAATGATGTGGGAAGCACAGATAGGCGGCTTAGTAGGTTTACGTGAACTTTTTGGGGTTTCCACAGAGATTGAGCAGTCATCTTTCCTGAATTTTTTTTTTCGTCGAAAAATTATTTGGCATTATTCTTCTACCTCAGAATACTATGTAAGCAGTTATGCCTTCAAGTTTCCGAGTTCATCTACTCTCATTAAGTGGGTGGGTGGAGTCAAATATAAGATGAACGTAGGTTGGGTTGAAGCATGAAACCTAACTCCTGCATGGGTTACGCTACCGCTAACCCATCCTTGTATATTGAGAGAGGTGGTAGACCGTCCCAACCTTGGTCGGAAAAGACCGCTTCGTAGTACGCTCTTGTAGTGGACTGTTTCAATTAAAATAGGGCAATAGATTTCGGCTTAAAGTCTTAGATTATAGAATTTATAGCATTTTTCTAATACACCAAATTAACTGAAACAGTCCAGTAGGGTGCGTTAGTGATAGCGTAACGCACCAATTTTCTTAAGATGGTGCGTTACGGCGCGATCATAATTTAATTATTAACAAATTTCCTTTAAATACGCGCAAACACACACCCTACAAGCTGATTTAAGAGAAGTAGAATCCTTTATTTAGTCAATAAGTTAACATATAATTGAGTTAAGACATTCTCATTCAACAATTTTCCCTATGGCACAAGCTCAGGAACCGAACGATAAAAATTATGAAGTGGAGCGTCAATTGAGGAGTCTTAATCGGTGCCTGGAGCGTCTGGAAGATACCCAAGTGACAGGAAGAGAGCTAAACCGGAGTTTTGATCGAGTCTATGAGGAAATTGATCATCTTGAAGATAAAGTTGATCGGCTTCAATCGAATTTTGAAGAGTTTCGTGATGAGATTAACCAAAAATTAGATACGATTTTACAACATATTACGGGCATCAATTAAATTGACAGCGATCATCAATAAAGTATTATCGTAGGTTGGGTTAAACGATAGTGAAACCCAACACTTTTAAATAATTGAGTTAGGTTTCGTTCCTCAACCCAATCTACAGATTACTAAAAATTGTTGATAAGTAACAATTTTAGTTATTCCAAATTGTTGCAAAATTAATAAATGTTGATCGCCTGTAATTAAAAAGTCAGCTTGACTATCTTTGGCTAAGGCTAAAAGGTAGTTATCTTTAGCGTTTCTACAGATATTAATTTTTGATTTAGTCTCAATACATAACCCAATTATGCTTAAAAGCTCAAGTAATTCTTGAACTTTACTTTGGGGAAAATGCTTTTGTAATTTTGGTCTTTTGGTAACAAGGTTAATTTCATTAAGTAGCTGTGGAGAAAAAATCGGCACAAGAGTTTTTTCAATCAGTAGATATTTTAAACCAGCTAACTGTTTACCAATAAGAAAGCTAATCCAAAGGTTAGTATCAATAATAACTTTAATCGGTGGCTTGTTGTCCATAAATTTCAGCCCTAACTTCCTCCACTTCTTCGGTAATTGTCTCTAGGGAAAGCTCATCAGTTTTAAAGGTTTCTAGAAGTTGGGTTAATTTTTGATTTAAAGTTTCTTTTTCGAGTTCTTTACTGAGTTTTATTTTGTCACTTTCTGGGAGTTGTTTAACCAAATCTAAAATCTGGTCAAAGTTTAAGGTTAGTTGGTAAGTTTTTTGGTTCATTTTCTCAAATTATTGTTTATTGATAAAGTTTAATTGCTCGCAGTGCATACTCAAAACAACGTTCCCGAATATCTATTTGTTTCTTCTATTCTTTTTGATAATTCATAATTCATAATTCAAAAGAAAGGTCTGGTTCAGCCTCTATACAACCGATAAAGTCAGACCAATCTTCTGTTCGCTGCTCTTTCATTTCCTGTGGGTTGGGAGAATATCGTTTTTTGAGAATATCTACAAGTTCAAGAATAGTCTGTTGTGCGTCGGGGGGAAGGGACGCAATATCTTCTTCAATTGTTTCTAGGTTTATCATTGTCATTGTTTAAATGCGCGACAGCTTATTCTCATTGTAGCAAATTACTGAAACAATTAGGCTGAAACTAATTCAAATTTAACCTTTATTTTTAGGGCTGTAGCGATGAGATTTAGCAACAAAAAAGAGTTTCCTTCATAGTCAGCATTTTCTAAGGCTTCAATAATAGATTCATCAGTATTAATTAATTCTGCTAAAGCTTTTGTTGAAAGATGATGTGTTTCCTTAATCTTAAATATTTTTCTGGCTACTTCGTCATCAATACGAGCCTTTTCTAATTCTAATTGACGTTCTGGATTATTAGCATAATAACGTTGGTAAAGAATTTGTAAGCCATCGGCTGTCGTTTGGTGTGTATTCATATCAACTCCTGAAAATAGGTGTGTAATTCGGGATTTTTTTCAAATTTAGCTTTGTTTTTAATTGCTTGCTCGATTTCCAGTGGTAGAACTTCTTTTTATTTAATTATACCATGAGAAATGACCACAGCTTTGTTTTTATAAAAGAAATAAAGAATTCTATAATTTATTCCTTTAAAATTAACTCTCAATTCATAAATTTTGTCCCGCAAAAAGTATGCTTCTGGTCTGCGTAATTCATATCCTAGTTCTGCCAGTCTTTGTAATTTGATAAAGCATTTGTTGTGAGCTTTGCCAAGAAGACTATCAAGCCATTCTATAATTGGTATATTACCTCTTTCATCTTGGTAAAAAATAAGTTGTATTTTTGGCATATTAAAGCTTTTATATATGTGAGTTTTCTAACAAATGATAAATTAAATAGTGTCAAGTATCGAGTTCCCCAAAAGCTGATGTTTCCGTGAGCAAAACTCCTAAAATTAGACTTGACAAAAGACCTGAGATCGTTATATTCTACAGGTAACAAGCTTTTAAACGAGAGAGCCACGCCCCACGCACCAATTATATCATTCATTCTACCTGAATATCAAACAAGAACTAGAAACCTGTTACTAGGGAGAGATTACTGCGGGGGGATATTCGGTAGCAGTTAAATAATCATAATAAAAACCACAGAGGACACAGTGGCGGCTCTTGTCGGGTGCGTTAGTGATAGCGTAACACACCAATTTTCTTAAGATGGTGCGTTACGGCGCGGTAATAGTTTAATTATTAACAAATCTCCTTTAAATACGCGCAAACACGCACCCTACAAGCTACTAACAAGGCTCATTTTGACTCGTTGATTAAGGGCAGTGGCAATTTTTTGTAGCATTATTAGGGGATTGTCTTGATAGTCAGCGTCTTCTAGATCTTCAATAACGGATTGCTCAACATGGATTAGGTCGGCTAGTTGTTGTTGAGTTAATCCAGCATTCATACGAGCGTCATAAATCAATTGTGCGATTTCTGAGTTGAGGGATTCTAGGGCAATTTGTTCTTTGATTGTGGGATCGTCTGCAATCATTTGGTGAATGATTTTTACGGCATCTGTGGTTTTAGGCATTGTTTATTTCTCCTTGATAAGTATGAAGTTCTGGATTTTGTTTAAATTGTGCTTTTCTTTGGATAATTCTCTCGATGTCTTGTGAGGGAACGGCGGAAGTTTTTTTGATAAGAGCATGACCAATAATTGCTATATTTTGACCATGATAAAAATAGAGGATTCGATATTGTATGGTTCCCTGTTTGGCTCTAAGCTCCCAGATATCATTTCTGAGATAATCGGCAGCAGGGCGGCGCAGTTCATGACCTTGTGCGGCAAGTTGTTCGATTTTGGTTATACATTTGGCAAATCCTTTTTTATCAGTTTTGAGTAATTTCTGAAGCCACTCAACAACGGGTGAGATGCCTTCTGCTTCTTGATAAAAGATGATTTTTGTCTTTGGCACGTTTCTTTTGAAATAGTATGCGATGAAAAATCAATAAATGTAATCAGGTGATGGTGATGGGTATCGAATTGCTGGATAGCTCATAACCTCGTTGAAAAGAATTATGCGATCGCCCCTTGTTTATCCCCTAAATTAAACTTAGAAATTCCGCGATAATAGACATCAACATCGTTAAGTATCGAGTTCCCCAAAAGCTGATGTTTACGGGAGCAAAATCCCTCAAATTAGACTTGACAAAAAACCTGAGATCGTTATATTCTACAGGTTACAAGCTTTTACACGAAAGAGCCACACCCCACGCACCAATTCTATCATTCATTCTGCCTGAATATCAAACAGGAACTAGAAACCTGTTACTAGGGAGAGATTACTGCGGGGGGATATTCGGTAGCAGTTAAATAATCATAATAAAAACCACTCCAGACACAGTAGCGGCTCTTGTAGTGGACTGTTTCAACTAAAATAGGGCAATAGATTTCGGCTTAAAGTCTTAGATTATAGAATTTATAGCATTTTTCTAATACACCAAATTAGCTGAAACAGTCCAGTAGGGTGCGTTAGTGATAGCGTAACGCACCAATTTTCTTAAGATGGTGCGTTACGGCGCGATCATAGTTTAATTATTAACAAATTTCCTTTAAGTACGCGCCTAACGCACCCTACAAGCTACTTAACGGTGTTAACTCCCTACAAGAATTTAATTGGAAACACCTAATTCTTTTAGTCTATCCAGAGAGTTTTGATACCAGGTTTGATTATTTTGTTGTCGATGAAGTTGGGATGCTTGGCGAAAATCCTTAATTGCCTTTTCATTGTCATTTAATTCTTTGTATATTAAACCGCGATTATAGTAGGGAACAGCAAAGTCAGGATTGAGTTTAATTGCTTGATTGTAGTCGGCAATCGCCCCTTGTTTATCTCCTAAATTATACTTAGCCCATCCGCGATTATTGTAGGGAAAAGCAAAGTTGGGATTGAGTTTTATCGCTTGATTGTAGTCCGCAATCGCCCCTTGTTTATCTCCTAAATTATACTTAGCCCATCCGCGATTATTGTAGAAATCAGCATCATCAGGATTGATTTGAATTGCTTGATTGTAGTCCTTGATCGCTCCTAGTTTATCTCCTAAATTAGACTTAGCACTTCCGCGATCATAGTAGGCATTAGCATAGTCAGGATTGATTTGAATTGCTTGATTAAAGTCCTTGATAGCCCCTTGATTATCTCCTAAATTATACTTATCAACTCCATTATTATAGTAGGCTACAGCATCGTCAGAATTGGGTTTGATCGCTTGATTTTGATCCGCAATCGCCCCTTGATTATCTCCTAAATTATAATTGCCTATACTGTAAATTGCTAGTCCGATCACCCCCCCAAATACAATCATCCCAATGCCGTTATATAGCCATTTACGTCTAGTTATTCCTGATGGATTCTTAATTTTTCTCTGAGGAGGAGGTGAAACGGGGGGAGGTTGTACTACAGTTCTACTTGAAGGAGGATTATTCAACACTGTCAGAACTTCTGAAGCTGATTGATAGCGCTGACTAGACTTATCTTCTAACATCTTGTTGAGGAGATTCGCTAAAAAATCACTAATTGATCTTTTTTGAGATTTTAATACCGATTGCCATAACCATCGCCGCTGATTCACATCATAGACCGAATCAGGCAAATTACTGTTACTTTGGGGGAAACATCCTGTTAATAAACGGACACAGGTAGCGGCTAAACTATATAAATCACTAGCGGCGACTGCACTGCCCATGATATGTTCATAAGCAGCATAACCCGGAGTATATAAACCTGTCCCCATTTGGGAGGTTTGCTCTTTAATTCCCCCAAAATCAATTAACATCAATTTACCGTCACTCCGACGACGCATCAGATTATCCGGTTTGATGTCACGATGGATCAATCCTTTAGAATGGAGATAGACAAGGACTGGTAATAATTGCTGTAATATTTCCTTGATTTTCTGTTCACTAAATCTTCCTTCTCTTTGATACTCTTGAAGCAGGGTTTCTCCTTCAATAAACTCCTGCACTAAATAGAGGGAGTTCCCCTGAGAGAAATAATCATAAACGGTGGGAATTTGTTCGTGTTTTAATTCGTCTAATTTTTCCGCTTCTCTTTGAAATAACTCCTTAGACTTCTCCAGAGCAGCTCCCTGCATTTGAGCAATAAATTTTTTAATAACCCGGGGTTTGCGATTAAAATTCAAGTCCTTAGCTTGATAAGTTCTACCGAATGCGCCTTCGCCTAATACTCCGACAATGAGATAACGGCTATGAAAAGAATATGATTGGCTAGTTTGGCTTAAATTTCCGCCACATCCTTGACAATAGCTATAATGAGTCGGATTTTGAGGATGGGAACATTCGGGATTGAGACAGTAGAGGATACTCATAAATCATCTGGAGAAATTTGATTAAGTACCTAAAAAAAATTGATGATCTCATTGAGAGAAGATGTGTAGGCTCCCTTAAGCGGTCACAAATCCCGTCAAAAAACCAAAATTAACAATCCGCCGTAACGCACCAATTCTATCATTAATTCTACCTGAATATCAAACAGCAACTAGAAGCCTGTTCCGCGGCAGTGGGAGTTAGGGGTTGCTAACAGGGGGAACAGTGATGACAAAGCGGATGACAGTTCCGATAACTGCTGTTGCCAAGATGGTGATTAATGCCCAAATTTGGGCTTTCTGGGAGCCTTTAATCTCTTTTAGATCACCTTGTAAGGTGTTGAATTCTCCCTGTAATGCCTTGAGATCTCCCTTGACTTCGGCCTCGAATCTGACTTGAACAATCCTGATCTCTGTGACATCTTTCTGGAGCGCGTCTAGCTTCTGATTGGTCTCTTTAAGATTCTGATTAATCTGGTCTAGGATTTTTCCTAAATCGGTTTCGATGGTGAGGCCGCTCATGGGTTAGACTCCTAATTAATTGGTGCTGTTGTTTCTGACTTAGATTTCAGTGTTTGAACAAATTGTAAAACTTTTTGTTGCTTTTCCGGTGTCAGTTCTCGCCATTGTTTAAGTATTTCTTCTTCTTTACCCATAAATACCTCGCTCTTCAATTATGAATTGTTTGGTTTTGAGCAAGGCTCATTAATAAAAACCACTCCAGACACAGAGGAAACAAAGATCATATCATTTTGGGTTTGCGGTGGACGTTGTAGAATAGAGAAAACCTAATGCGCTGATAGATGCTATGCCCTCTCCTGCTATTACCACGATCATCAAGATGGTTGAGTCTCTGCCTGATGAGCTTCAAGAGCAGTTAGTAGAGTATGTTCGAGCTTATATTGCAGAAATTGAAGAAGAAAAACGATGGGATCAGTCGTTTAAACAGACGAAGAATAATCTAGTCGCAGCAGCACGGAAAGCCAAAGAAGAGATTGCGGCAGGATTGTCCGCACCGATGGATTATGAGCAGCTATGAATTCCGCGACATTGCCCTCATTTTGGCAGAAGTATCGCGACTTGAAACCAGCAGTCAAAGCCGGAGCCAGGAAAGCATATCGGTTATGGGTAGAGAATCCGTTTCATCCATCGTGACATTTTAAGTGTATTGACAGCGACGAAGATATTTGGTCAGTGCGTGTAACGAAGAGTCATCGAGCTTTGGGAGTGCTGTCAGGGGATACAGTGAACTGGTTTTGGATTGGCGATCATGATGAGTACGAAAAGTTTTATTCGTAAAACAGAGGAACTACAAGCCTATTCCACTCGAACTTTAAAAACCCCCTTGCCACTCTCCTATACTTTTTAAACAGGATTTAGTATCACTCCCTCATAATGACATTCGATAAACTAGATAGCATAGCGACTTTTTTCGGAAGTATCAAAGTGAGCAAGCGTAATTTTTTTGGCGAGGATAGAAGTTTTTCGAGGCAAAAAAACAGAACGTTGCCGGAAATATTCGCCAAAATATTGACGGTAGAGAGGACAACTGACTCGGCAAAACTTACCTTGTCGGTGAATCAGTCCGAGACTTTCTAGGTGAAAAGCCGCCATTAAATCGATTTGTATGTCTTTTTCCGCCATCACCACCTTAGCAAAGATAGCCGCTAAATTGCCCTTTAAGTATTGCAGATGCCAAAGTAAACGTTTAAGATGGCCAGCAAAAATATTATTTTCCTCGCCGATAGAAGTAGCCAAAATGCTTTCTAGGCTACAATTACCCCGAGCAAGATGATAGCAAGCAAGACGAATTAAATAGGGATTACCCCCTAGAAATATCCGTAATTTTTCGCAGTCAAAATTCTGATCTAATCCCTGTCTTTGACTTAATTCTCGTACTTGTGCGCTGGTAAAATTAGGCAATTCGATCGGTAAACCAAGACTAAAAGGAGATTGATAGATATCTGAGGTTTTATCAAGCTCCTGTGCAGGGGAATAGGCAACAATTAAACGTAATTTTTGCCAGAGAGGTTTGTTTTTGCCTTCCTCGTGCCAGAGGTGCAGAATACTAAAAAATTCTTCCCTTAGCTGTGGATAGGGTAAAAGATATTCAAGATCATCAAAGGCAATCACTAAAGGGCGATCGAGATGGGAGAGAATATGCTTTTCTAGATAGATTTTACAGTTAATTTTACCCCCCAGGAAGTCATCCCAATCCTCTGGGAGATGATTGTCTAAATCTAACTGGCGACTAATACTAACACAAAGCCAACGCAGCCAGTGATTTAAATCTTGAAAAATTGAGCTTTCTGCTAACCGAAAACTGAAATAAAGGGTATGGTATTGCTGTTGTTGAGCATAATTAATAATTCTGGCCATCAGGGAGGTTTTTCCCATTTTTCTGGGTGCGTTAATCCGGATAAGACTCCCCCCGCGCAATATCTCTTGATAACAAGTCTGTTCTAGATTATTTCTGTTGATATACAAGGGGGAATCGAGGGGGACTTGTCCCTCTGGTAATTCAGCCAATAGTTGAGGATTAATAGTGTTAGTTTCTGGTAGGTTAGGACGATAATAATCGCTATTTTCTAAAGTTAAATTAAAAGCTTGAAAACAATGTTTCAGGGTTTGTTTATCCACTCCCGATTCACAAGCAAATACCTTCATCAGAGTATCTACCCCTAAAAGAGTTTTCTCGCTGAGGACTTCTAGGGTGAAACGATGACCGCGATTATGCCGATATTCCGCTTCTTGTTTAGCAGTAAGTAATTTTTCTAGTCCCGTGGTGGTGAGGATAACCCCGCGTCTGCGGCGCTGTTTTTCCAGTTTTTCCATGATAGTTTTTCCCTGTCCTGAACTCAAACTCTGCACCTCTAGTAGAGGTTTCGAGTTTCCTATAGACTTCTCCTCAACAGGGAAACAATCAATTCCGTAATTTTACTGGTTTAGCCATTGAGAAGCTAGGGAAAATAACCAGACCACTTATTTTGTTCCCCGTCTGAGTTATTTCTGGGATAGGGGTAAATCTTAGCCTACTTGCTGACGATAGCTATTCATTTCTAGGCTATCTTCCCCATAAAGATCCTCAATGTGTTCATGACAACAATCGATCGCAAATTGCTCAAATTCTCCCGGTTCAATTTGATACATTTTGGCAAAAATATCGGGTTGAACACGACAAAATTCTGGTCTCTGGTCATAAATGGTACAGAGACGGGTTTGGCGATCAAAGTTTATACACCAACCTTCTTCCCCCACCATGCTGAGATATTGACTTAATTGTGCGGGAGTCAGATATTCTTCTAAGTCAGGACGCTCATCGGGATTTAGTTGACAACAAGCTCCACAATTTTTAATACATTTCCAATTGGCCATATATAGCGTTTTTCAGTCTGCTGAGGTACAAAAGTTATGGGTTTTAGGCAAAAGGCAAGAGGCAAAAGGCAAAGGGGAAGAAAAACAGGTGTACCTCACTAGCTTAGGAAACGCTATAACTGGTGTGCCACGATGAATTAATCCTAGTACCTACTGACTAGCTTACTAGCAAATAGTCGCAATTTTGCCTTCCAGCAGCAATTACCCTCAATAGTTTTAATCTAAACCGGCGGGCGATCGGGAGTGAGAGCTTGACTAGGCAAGGATCGAATAAAATGGGCGTTGTAAGGGTCGAACTTACGGCATCCTGCTTGTAAGGCAGGCGCTCTACCACTGAGCTAAACGCCCGAATCAATTTCGTACTTTCTCAGTATAACATATATTTTCAAAAAAGTATATTATTTTTTTGAGCGAGTTAATTTTTTTCCGATGCCCTCTGGTCGAACTCACGATCGCATTACCCTAATTCTGCTGCCACCGATTGCGGGGGCGAGTTTTTTGGTCAGTGGCAGTGGAAAATTAACCCTATTACTGTTGGCCAGTTATTTGTTTAGCGGATTTCTGTTTGGACCGGATCTTGACATCCACTCGGTACAATACAAACGTTGGGGTTATCTGCGCTGGTTGTGGCTACCCTACCGTTCCATGATCCGTCATCGCGGTTGGTTATCCCACGGTTTATTGATCGGCACAATTTTTCGGTTATTTTACTTCGGTAGTTTTCTTTTACTAGCGGCGATCGTCATCATTCCGATCCTGCAAAGTTTCTGGGGTATAGACTGGGATTGGCGACTGTGGCCGCAGCAAGCGATCGCATTATGGCAACAGTATCCCCGGGTAGCGATCGCTATTTTCCTAGGTTTAGAATTAGGGGCGATGAGTCATAGTTGTAGTGATTGGATCGGATCGGCCTACAAACGTTCTCGAAAAGTGGCTCAAAAACCGGTAAAAAAGAAAAAACGTTAATAGTCCCCGTCCACAATTTCTCATTAGGGTTTGCGGCAAAAAGTTGTTCGTGGGGGCAGGGTGTGGGGTGTGGGGTGTGGGGTGTAGGGTGTAGGGTTTTAGCGATTTTGAGGGGGTCAATTACCTAATTTTCAGGGAAAAAGTACCTGAAGCCGATCACTCCCAGATCTGGTACTTTTTGATTGACAAAAAGTCTAAAAGTCTTACCCAACAAGGTTTTTAGATTTATTCAGCAAGCCCTAATTAGCCTTACTTTTATATTCTTGCCAAGTTTTCGGACTGATAAAGAGAGTTCCTTTTTCTTGCTTGTCGGGAAACTGGATATAATTTTTCTCTAAATAATCCTTGAGTTTTGGTGATTGCAGAAATTCCTTTTCAAATCGATAGAGAAAAACCAAATCGGGCTGTCTTTTTTCGATAACTTCTAGGATAAAATTCCCATCAAGATTCTGATTGATAAATCTCTTTCTGGTGATTACAGCAGTTTCTGGGGGTGTGTTCAAGAAATATTTATATATGTAGTGAGGATTATCGGTTAACAGAAGTTTATCGGAGTTTTTAAATTTTTCAAACACAGCTTCTGCTAAAAGAGGTTGATACCTTTTATTAGCTTGAATGTAGGCATTAATTCCTGGATCACGATTGGTGATTATTCTTAAGGTATTAAAGAGAAATTGACCAGACAGGGGTAGAAAAATTAGCATTTTGAGAACTAATTCCTGGGTTATTTTTCGATTTTGCCTAAATTCCCCGAGACTACCACTAATCTTTAACTGTTCGACAAATAAGGCAATTATCCAAACGGCAGGAATAATTAAGTGGACATAATAATGAGTCCAAATTGGGGCAACTGTGGCAAATCTAAATAGATTAGAACCTAACCAGACCAACGGCGGTAAAAGTGGTATTATATTGCGGGTAAAAACCATCGCTATAATAGCGATTACTGTGACGATCAGATAAATTGGTTCGTACTTTAGGGCGCTTTGTAAGAGAGTCCATAAGGTGAGATTTTCTTGAGCGAAACTAGCGGCAACACTGACATGAGATTTAATGATATTTGCGTAGGAAAAAGGAAAAATAGTCAGGGAACCCAAGACAAAGACTAAAACGACAGCGACTGACCAAATAACAATATCAATGATTCTTTTAATAAAACTATTCTGTTGATTAAGAAAAATAATTAAAGCTACAGTTGGGATAATAGTAATGCCTGCAAGTTTAATTTGCAGGGAAAAAACGAAAGCAATGGCGCTGAGTAAATACAGCCCATACTTAAGCTTACCCGTGAATTGAAGGGCTTTAAAGATAATAAAAATACTTAAGATTGTAAAAAAAAGTGAGGGTAATTCCCGCAACATTGTCGTTGACAGGTTAATATACACTGGAGAGGTTGAGAGAATGAATACTGATAAACAAGAGGCCAATATTCCGCAATTAACTCTCAGAATTAGATAAAAAATTACTAACATAATTGTGGACAAAGAAAGCACCATAAGGCGGGCGGCATAGAGAGTAAATCCTGTCACGCTTAACCAACCATTTAGTAAAAGAGATAAACCCGATAAATGATCGTGCCAAACTTGTTCGTAGAGATGATAACCTTGTTTAGTGACGTAGGCAAGTACCATGGCCACCGCTTCATCAAAATTAAGGATATAGGGATAATGAAGCGGGACTTTCCAGAAAACAATTCCTAGGAAAAAAACAGCAATGGCAATTAATGCCATTAAATCAAAACGATAAGATTTCTTATTCATAACTTTTTCTGGACAAGAATTGCTGCGTATCTTATCACAGATTGAGACACCAGTTAAGTAGATGGTTATAATTAAATTAAAAATGGATTTTAGGTTCGATCCCCCCTGCCCCCCTTGATAAGGGGGGTGCCGATAGGCGGGGGGATCCCCCTTGATAAGGGGGGTGTCTGATAATTTTTAACCCCTACCTAATTATGGATTAAAAAAGATACAAAGATTACTTTTCAGAACTACGCCCTAAATCTTTAGATCTATGATAGGCCGCCACCACTGCTTCGATAATAGTCGATCGAAAAGAGCCTTTTTCTAATTGTCTCACCCCGGCAATCGTCGTTCCCCCGGGGCTAGTGACGCGATCCTTTAATTCTCCCGGATGTATGGCCGATTCTTTTAATAGGGTTGCCGTCCCCAAAACTGTTTCTAGGGCCAATTGAGACGCGATCACTCGCGGTAATCCGGCCGCCACACCACCATCGCTTAAAGCTTCCACCATCAAGGCCACAAATGCCGGGCCCGATCCCGATAATCCCGTTACCGCGTCCATCAAAGCTTCGGGAACTTCCACCACCGTACCGACCGCAGCAAAAATATCTCTGGCTACGGCCAGATGTTCCGGTTCCGCATGACGACCAGGTGCGATCGCTGTAACCCCTTGTCCCACCGTGGCGGGGGTATTGGGCATCGTCCGGATCACAGGGCGATCGGGAAAGCCCATTTCTAAGCGATTGAGGGTAACTCCTGCTAAAATCGAGATAATCAAGGGTTTTTCGGGTATTCCCAGCAAACTATTCACTACTTGCTCTAAAATTTGCGGTTTTATCGCTAAGATTAACACCTCAGTTGCTCTAGCGGCTTCCCGGTTATCCTCACTGACTTGTACTCCGTAGGTATTAACCCAAAAGTTGCGCCGTTGGGATTGGGGTTCACTGACTAACACCGTTTCGGGACTATAAATATTTTTTTTTAATAAACGGCTGAGAATGGCCTCGGCCATCACTCCACCGCCAATAATTCCTAAACGAATAGACACAGTATTATTTAAAGTAAAAAGTAAACAGAAAAAAAGGCAGATTTAGAGGTCTTACCCCCAAAAAAACGCATCCTCTCGAGAATCGATCGATTTCTAGCTTCGACAAACTTAACGAGAGGACTATGGGAGGATTCATTGAGCTAATCGACTGCTTTCGGCTCCCCAAGCAGCTGCGGGGGAAACGGGACGAGCCATTTTCGGGTTGTCGGTGATATCGTGAATAGTTCCGGAAAGGGTGCTAACTTTAACGCAGCTGGGGGTAAATAGGAAAATACTCTCACCGATGCGTTCTTGATGACCATCAATCGCGTAAGTGCCACCGGCGACAAAATCCACGGCTCTTTGTGCTTCTTCGGGATCCATGACGTTGAGGTTTAAAACCACCGATTTGCGTTCTCTCAGGGTTTGGATAACTTGGGGCATTTCCTCGAAGGAATGGGGCTCGATCACGACTACTTCTGCATTGTTGTTGTTAATACCTGGCATACCGATCACGTTGCTTCTGTTGAGTCCCATAGATGTGGCTGTACTGAGATTTAAAGGTTCGCGTTGACGACGATTGAGGGGATCTTCTTCTTCGTTTTGATCCCTATCTTGGGGGGAAGACTTTTCCCAGTTCATTTCTTCGTAGTCGGTTTCGTCTTCGTCTTCTGGTTGTTCGGAGATGCCGACAAAATCTTTGAGTTTGGTAAAAATGTTGTTCACAGTCTAAGGTCCTTCAAAAGATTTTTTTTGGGTGGTCTTGTCTAGAATCGGGGTTATTTTAGTGGCCTTTAGCAACTTTTGCTCTCACTTGGTACAGGAGAACTGTTTTGTTAAGGGTTCCTCATTCTAGTCGTCTGGAGGCAGCGGTTAGTTCCCTCTTTTCAGGTATCAGTTATCAGGGGATAGTTTTCAGGGATTGGGAAAAAGTCAATTCCTCATTTCTAACCACCATTTTCTAGACTAGACGCTGTAATTTTAAGATATATTGTCACCGATTATTAAAATTTCTAGGGTTTTTTTCTGTAAATTTACGGAGATGGTTCAGTAAATGCGATCGCCGAAGATGCCAGTTCCCACCCGGATCAAAGTGGCTCCGGCCTTGATAGCCAGAGGATAATCGTTAGACATCCCCATGGATAGATGAGGCAGGCATAAACTAGAACTATTCTCGATTATTTGGGCTAAATCGCTGGTTTTTTCAAAGGCGGCTAACTTTTCCCCGGCGGATAATCCCTGGGGCAGAATTGTCATCAAACCTTGAATTTTTAGCTGTTGACAGTTGACTAAAGCGGGAATATCTGCTAGTAATTCGTCTGTGTCCCAACCGAACTTATCGGGATCGGGGACAACTTTCACCTGTAGCAAAACTTGGGGATTAATCTCTAATTCCGCCGCTAGGCGATCGAGTCTTTGGGCTAATTTTAAACTATCGAGGGAATGGATTAAATCAAAAGATTCTAGGACTTTGCGGGCTTTATTTGCCTGTAGATGCCCGATAAAGTGCCAATAAATATCTGGGAGGTCTTTTAGTTCTTGCTGCTTCGAGATTGCTTCCTGTAGCTTACTTTCAGCAAAATCTCTCACTCCTGCCCGGTAAGCTTGACGGATATAATCGCTCGATACCTGTTTACTGACGGCAATCAGGCGCGTGGAGGGGGGTAGGGTAAGACGGATTGACTCGATACGACTAGCGATCGTCATGAACTAGACTGAAAAGGTTTGTTGATAAGTTTGGTTGAGACTGTTAAATTCTTGCATATTACTGCGCCGTCGCAAATTCCGCAGCCGGTTTTCCACTAAAAGACGAGCATCGGAACGACTAATCGGATCGAACGAGACTTTTTTGGGTCCCACCGTCACCAGAAAAAAAAGACGTTGGGCATAAAGAGTGGTGAATAATTCCTGATGTTCTTCTAATAGACACACTCTGTATAATAGACCGAAAGTGGGATGATTGAGATAGGTTTCGTTACTCATTCAAGCGATCGCTAAAGGAAAAGGATTGAGCGAACTAGAAAGTTTTTCAACAACAAAATCAAGCGGATGGCTCACAAACAACTGATTTTTCGGGGGTTTCCCTAGCCTGATTTTACCAGAATCCTTCAATGACAACTAACGATGCCAGTCTATGTCATGATTTCCTGATGTTTCACTTTTTCCCTGTTAACTTGGATACATCTCGGTGACAACTTCTCAAAATCAGAAATTAGCTCTGCTGCAAAAATCAAAGATTTTCCCTTAGCTGGGGAGACGAGGAGACAGGAGGAGTAAAAAGACAATAGATAATCATCCTACCCATAAAAGCTAAGATTATGTCAAATTTATCTGGGTTTTTAGATATTTTGACCCGATAGCTGCGATCAGTGAACTGAAAACTCACACCTGATCACTGATAACTGATAACTGATCACTGAATCACTGATGAAATGCCCTAAGCTTGTATTAAGCCTTTTTTAACTTCAAATTCCTTTAACCTCAATCAATATGGATTTTTCTAGTCTTGTTGCCAGTCAGCTAAACGCCGGCGTTATCTGGCCCGAAGGAATCCTGATTATTACCCTGATGGTGATTTTAATCGGCGATTTAATCGTGGGACGGAGTGCCAGAAGTTGGCTGCCCTACGTTGCGATCGCTGGTCTGCTCGCTGCTGTGGCTGCTCTCTATTTTGCCTGGGACAATCCGAAACCATTGGCCTTTTTAGGGGCTTTTGAGGGGGATAATCTCAGTATCGTCTTTAGGGGGATTATTGCTCTTTCTACCGCCTCCACAGTGCTGATGTCTATCCGTTATGTGGAACAAGCGGGAACCTCCCTAGCGGAATTTTTAGCCATTATGCTCACCGCGACCCTCGGGGGAATGTTCCTATCTGGCGCTAGTGAATTGGTGATGATCTTCATCTCCCTAGAAATGCTCAGTATTTCCTCCTATCTAATGACCGGTTACATGAAGCGGGATCCTCGATCGAACGAGGCCGCCTTAAAATACCTGTTAATTGGAGCTTCTAGTTCGGCGATTTTCCTCTATGGTGTTTCCCTTCTCTACGGTTTATCCGGAGGTGAAACCAGTTTAAGTGCCATTGCCCAAAAATTAACCGCTGTTAACGGTGGTCAGTCCCTGGCCTTAGCGATCGCATTAGTGTTTGTGATTGCCGGTATCGCCTTCAAAATTTCGGCGGTTCCCTTTCACCAGTGGACTCCTGATGTGTACGAAGGTTCACCCACTCCCGTGGTGGCTTTCCTCTCGGTGGGTTCCAAAGCGGCCGGTTTTGCCCTAGCAATTCGCCTATTAGTGACGGTTTTCGGTCTAGTGAGCGAACAATGGCGGTTTATCTTTATCGCTCTAGCAATTTTGAGCATGATCCTCGGCAACGTGGTCGCCTTGGCCCAAACTAGCATGAAACGGATGTTAGCCTATTCCTCGATCGGTCAGGCGGGTTTTGTCATGATTGGTTTAACCGCCGGTACTGACGCGGGTTACTCTAGCATGATTTTCTATCTGTTAATTTACCTGTTCATGAACCTAGGGGCTTTTGCCTGTGTGATTCTCTTTGCTCTGAGAACGGGAACCGATCAGATCGCTGAATATTCGGGACTCTACCAGAAAGATCCGCTCCTAACCCTCTGTTTAAGCATCTGTCTGCTCTCTTTGGGGGGAATTCCGCCTCTAGCGGGCTTCTTTGGCAAGATTTATCTATTCTGGGCCGGTTGGCAAGCGGGACTTTATGCCCTCGTCCTCGTTGGTTTAGTCACCAGTGTGGCCTCGATTTACTACTATATCCGTGTGGTCAAAATGATGGTAGTTAAGGAACCCCAAGAGATGTCCGATGCGGTGAAAAATTACCCCGTTATCAATTGGACCCTTACCGGGATGCGTCCCCTACAGGTGGGTATTGTCCTCTCCCTAGTGGCGACTTCCCTGGCCGGTATCCTCTCCAATCCTCTCTTTACCCTAGCGACGGATTCCGTCACCACTACCCCCATCCTACAATCGGCGGCCCTGGTGACGCACATTTCCCGAGCAAATTGAGAATCTCTGTTGATTTATCCCAAGTATCCTAGTCCTGTCTTAAGGTTGGGATAAATCAACCACCTTATACCAAATCCGTTTTTAATAGTGTGATTAACTCTCAATTTGTTCTAAAATAGAGGCTAAAATATCTGGAGTTAATCCGTTAGCTTCTGCTTCATCACTAGCTTGATCCATAATTGGTGATAATCTTGCCACTGCTTTTTGACGATATTTTTCTAATTCTAATTGAATAGTTTCAGTTAATTTGTTTTCTATGTTCCCTCGGTCATTGGGTTTAATTTTAGCGTAATATCTAGCAATTTCTAAAGGAACTTGAATAGTGATTTCTGTCTTGCTATTCATGGTAAGTAGCTGGTTATAATTAAATTAAAAATCGATTTTAGGTTCGATCCCCCCTTAATCCCCCCTTGATAAGGGGGGTGTCGATCCCCCCTGCCCCCCTTGATAAGGGGGGTGTCTGATAATTTTTAACGCCTACCTACTTAATTGATTGTTCTTTTTACTTTTAACAGACCTCTATTGTAGCACAAAATCACCATACTCATTGAATTTGACTCTATTGATGTAAAAGTTGCCATTCGATCAAAAAAATCAATAAATAGGGCTTGCTGAAAAAGTACGGGCGAAGCATTCGGATAGAAAATCTACGGTTTCACCGATAGGTTATTGCTCGAATGCTTCGCCCCTACAGGACGCGGGCCGATGAAGACGCAAGGTTTTGAAGCACGATTGTATCAAAAGTTACAATTTAATAATTCTTTACATTCTTCTCCCCGACTAGCGACTGATACTAAATCCGTTGAGTATAGGCTACATATCAGGACAGGCAAAAGGGGGAATAGATAATCAGTTTTTAATAACCGGATTTAGTATTAAGACTTTTTCTAAGCTTAACCTGCTTTTTGCCTTACTCAAATTGGCCAAGTAGAAGACTCATTTCGTTAACAACATTCTCACTTGCCTTTAACGCTTCTTTTCTAATTGCTTGAATTTCGGTCATACTTTTTGCTATTCTCTGCTGTTCAGATTGGGGTGGAATAGGCACTAAAACTTTAGACAAATCATCTACTAAAATAGTAGGAATAGCATGACCTGTCATGTACCTTTTAACCTGACGCAAAAAAAAGTCTGTTCGCATATATACTAATAAAAACAAAGGCTCGACTCCCTGAATATTTCTTAATACTGAAAATCCATTTGAGCAAATTGCCCCGTCTTCATCTTCTGTGATTAGGGCTGTTGCTTGGCGTGGACTTCCCGTGCTTGCTCCTGAAATTGCTGTAATAATATCACCTTTGTACAATCTATAAGTTGCGCGAGATGGGGCCTCGTGTGCCTTAATTATTTGTTGAGAAACAACTTGCATTGTACGATAATCAACATCGGAAATAGCGATATATCTAATTTCACTGTCCCTAGCTAAACGAAAATCAGCCGCATCTCTCAAAATATCGGCAATTTCACCTAAAGGTTTCGCTCCAATAGATTTTAGATGTTCTAATAATTTTTGGTCATTGGGTAAATAATGTTCGGCATCCAGTCTCGAATTGAGCAGGGTATTCTTAACTGTATAAATACAATCGCTGTTTTGTGCAAATTCGCCATTGATAAATGACCTAAAAGAGTGAGAAATATCATCTATAGCGTTTCTGATTCACAAGAGGTACATTCCCGATCCTGAACAGCTTAATCAGCAAAGGTTTAAGCGTGCCGCACAGATGCGAGAACTGCTATATATCATCGTCAACTATTGGCAAACCTGATTTTGTTCGGGCTATAACTCCCGACTCGTTGCGCTTATATATTGTTTGTCCTTTAACGTCATAGCCTATTTTTTTGATTTGTGCCATAAAACAAGAATCATGGTTTGCTGGTAATTTTTGAACTACTAAAAGTGATGTTTTGATTCCAGTGCCGTAGGGTACAAAGGCTTCCGGCGGTATGGAAACAACACCTAATATTTTTGTTTGGGAGCGCAACCAATGCCGAATCGGTCCATTAGAGATATTTTGTAATAAACCATCGGGCAGAATAATCGCCATGCGCCCACCTGCGCGCAATAATTTTATAGATTTCTCAATAAATAAAATATCGGGCGACTGACCCGCTAAAACGGTTGGGGAAACTTCCCAACCATTGGACGCTGATTTATGCCATTTCCGGGCAAGAAGATATGATTTAAGAATTTTCTGGTCTTCTACTTTGCCTTTATTTCCGAAAGGAGGATTGGTCAAGATAACATCAAAAGAATTATTTAATTTTTCATCTTCGATAAGCGCATTAGTGCAGATAATTTCTGAACCTGTGCCACCTTCAAAAACTAAACGAATCATTCCCGAAAGGGCGACATCAGGATTAAATTCAATTCCTGTAATACTTTCTTGCACAAAACTTGCTATATTGAACTCTGGATTATTTTGTCGAACATGGTTTATTGCTTGAATTAAAAAACCACCACTTCCGCAAGCAGGATCTATAATTTTTTCGTTTGGTTTGGGGTCTATCATTTCAACCGCAAGGCGTACAATTGGGTGAGGGGTAAAAAATTCTCCCCTATCTCCACGCTGGTGTCTATTTACAAAAGTCTGAAAGGCTTCCCCTTTTATATCGCCAGATGTTTTAGTTAAATTAATGTACTGTAACCTGCCTACAATATAAGCAAGAGTCAAAGGTTTTAACTTGAATGTGTCATCGGTGAAAAATCCCCGATAATGATTCTTGATTGAGGTAAATAATTGACAGAGACGCAACATAAATTCATCGTACTTATTTGCTACGATGGCTTTATATTCACTTGCTGTAACGCCAAAATTTACAGATTGCTTGGCAGATTTTTCATCATGAAGTTTGATGATGATTAGTTTAACCATCTCGTGAAAAATCTTGTCTTTGAGCATTCCTTCGTTGGCGTAAATATAATTATGGCACTCTTCAAAAACTGCGGAAAGATTGTTAGAAGGTCGTAATTCCTGAATTTGCGGGAGTTTTTCAGGTAACAGGCTGTCTTCAGAAAATAACAATCCTTGCTCTTTCATTTACTGCGCTTGATTTGAATGTTTTCTGTTGCGGGTTGTTGAATAGATAGAATATTTTTAGCCTTGACTGCATTCCTAGCAAACCAGTCTTTTAGTGGACAGGGATCATCGCCATCTTGATTAAACAAGAACTTGCCCCTATACTCTAATTATAGAATATAAATTAGAGGATGTCAAGAGATAAAAAATTCAGTTTAATGTTAACCAAAGTGAGTAAAAAAAGCTGAGAGATTGTTTAGGGCAGAAATCTTGAGGGATTATATCAAAACATTGAGCATGACTGAATAAATTCAGTCATGCTCTCCTGTTATTTTAGTAAGATTGTTTAGCTTTTTGATCAGGTGGCGGCGCTCACCTGATTTATTTTTAGCTATACATTAAAACGGAATAGTAAAACATCACCCTCTTGAACAATGTATTCCTTGCCTTCACTTCTGACTAAACCTTTTTCTTTAGCAGCGCTCATCGTGCCACTATTAACTAAATCCTGATAAGACACAGTTTCCGCACGAATAAAACCCCGTTCAAAATCCGAGTGAATAACTCCGGCTGCCTGGGGTGCTTTCATCCCAGAAATAATCGTCCATGCGCGGGTTTCTTGGGGTCCAGTGGTGAGATAGGTACGCAGTCCTAATAACTCGTAGGTAGCTTTAATTAAAGATTTTAATCCCCCTTCTTCTACTCCTAAAGAACCGAGAAAATCTTTTCTTTCTTCCTCCGACAATTCCACTAATTCCGATTCTACTTGAGCAGAAACGATCACAACTTTTGCCTGTTCCTCTTGGGCAATTTGACGGACACTTTCTACCCAATCATTACCCGTGGCCAGATCATCTTCGCTCACATTAGCGGCATAAATAATCGGTTTACGACTCAATAAACCGAGATTTTTAATTAATTCTTCTTCCTCTTTGCTTAAATCCACTTTTCGCACCGAAATACCGTCATTAAGACAAATTAGGATTTTTTCAAGGATAGCCAATTCTTCGGCGGCTTCCTTGCTATTTTTCGCCTGTTTGCGTAAACGTTCCACCCGCTTCTCCACCTGTCCCAAATCCGCTAGAGCTAACTCTAGATTAATGACCTCGATATCCCGGGCCGGATCCACGGACCCAGAAACATGAATAATATCATCATTATCAAAACAGCGCACCACATGAACGATCGCGTCCACTTCCCGGATATTAGCCAAAAATTGATTACCCAATCCTTCCCCGCGACTCGCACCCTTGACTAATCCGGCGATATCGACAAATTCAATCCGCGTCGGCACGATTTTCTCAGAATTAGAGATTTTAGCCAAAACCTCCAGACGTTCATCGGGGACGGATACCACACCCACATTCGGTTCAATGGTACAAAAGGGGAAATTAGCGGCCTCGGCCTTGGCATTAGCCACCAGAGCGTTAAATAGGGTCGATTTACCCACATTTGGCAGTCCCACGATTCCAGCTTTTAACATAAAAATTGCTTGATAAACATCATCCCGACCTCTCACTATATCAGGCTGCATCTCGTTTTTGTGAATCCGGTTGATGAGAAAGACTCTCGATAGTCAACAGCTTAGTTAACATTTGCTGAAAAAATTTTTCCTGGAGGTAGGAGACTCCGATTCAGGAGACTCCGATTCAGGAGACAGGAGATTATTTTTATTTATTCTCCCCATTTCCCCATTTCCCCATTTCCCCATTTCCCCATTTCCCCACACCCCACACCCCACACCCCACACCCCACACCCACGAAAAACTTATTTAGCAAACCCTAGTTAACATTTATTCAAGTTCCTTAACTAAAAGTAGGCGAGACTTTACAAGAGATTGCGAGAATGGGATGTGATGCTTGAGACTGAGTTAGGGTGAAGAGTAAGAAAGAATACACTGGTAGCACTGGGCAAAATTATGGCAAGACAGGCCTTTCGCTTCTAACTACGTCCTGAGAGTAATTTTCAGTGCTATGACAGTATATTTCCTAGGGCGATCGAGTGTAAATATCGCCCAATCGCCGCAACTAATCACTAAATCATTCTTGGGGGTATCTGTATGAATCAAAGTATCGGAGCAAACACCCGTAATGTGGCCCTTGTCGGCCCCTACTCCAGTGGAAAAACCTCCTTACTGGAAAGTTTACTTTTCGTAACAGGAGCCATCACCAGAAAAGGTAAAATTAGCGATCGCAATACCGTCGGTGATAGTTCCACGCAAGCGCGGGATCGACAGATGAGTGTAGAAGTTTCCGTTGCCCATAGTCAATACCAAGACCTAAATTTTACCTTTCTCGATTGCCCCGGTTCGATCGAATTTGCCAGTGAAACCTATAATGCCCTCGTCGGGGCCGGTGCTGCTATTATCGTTTGTGAACCGGTGGTCGATCGAGTTCTCACCCTGGCTCCCTTGCTAAAATTCCTCGATGATTGGGAAATTCCGCATCTAATCTTCATCAACAAGATGGATCGCTGTAATAGTCACTTTAACGAAGTCCTACAAGCTCTCAAATCCGTTTCTAGTCGTCCCCTCGTTCCCCAGCAATATCCTATCCGTCAGAACAACGAAATTATCGGATTTATCGATTTAATCAACGAACAGGCTTATCATTACCATGCTAACAGTCCCGCCGACCCTGTAGCTTTACCCGACCACCTCAAGGAAGAAGAACAGATCGCTCGACAAGAAATGCTGGAAACGATCGCCGAATTTGATGATCATCTTTTAGAAGAACTCCTCGAAGATATTAACCCCTCCCGGGAAGAAATTCTCCAAGACTTAAAACAAGAACTGGGAGCCGATCAGATAGTACCTGTGTTCTTCGGTATGGCGGAACGGGACTATGGTGTGCGTCATCTCCTCACCGCTTTAGTGGAAGAAACACCGGCCCCGACAATTACTGCCAACCGTCGCGGTCTCGATCCCAGTGCGGATGGAGATGCAGTGGTACAAATCCTCAAAACCTATTTTACTCCCCAGGGCGGTCGCCTGTCCCTAGCGCGAATCTGGCAGGGAACCCTTAACGATGGCATGGCCTTGAACGGTGTGCGGATTGGTGGTATCTATCGTCTCATGGGACAACAACAACAACCCTTACAGCAGGCCCAAGCGGGGGAAATTGTCGCTCTCGGTCGTTTGGAGGGAATCGCCACCGGAGACGTGGTGAGCAGCGGCAGTCAAAAACCCGATCTTCCCAAAGGTTTACAACTCAAACCCGTCTTTGCCTTGGCCATTGCTGCCGCCAATCGCAAGGATGAAGTGAAATTAAGTTCAGCTTTGACAAAACTGATCGAAGAAGATCCTTCCCTCTACTGGGAACAACACGGTGATACTAAAGAAGTGATTCTTTGGGGACAGGGAGAAATTCATCTGCAAGTGGCTCTCGATCGCCTAGCACGCAAGTATAATTTACCGATGACCACCCATTTACCCCAAGTTCCCTACAAGGAAACGATCAAGGCCAGCACCAAATCCCACGGACGTTATAAACACCAAACCGGCGGCCACGGTGCTTTTGGTGATGTGTATCTCGATATTAAACCCTTGGCTCGGGGGGAAGGTTTCCACTTCCATGAAACCATCGTCGGTGGTGTCGTCCCCAAACAGTATATCCCTGGGGTGGAAACGGGAGTGCGGGAATATCTCGGTCATGGTCCTTTGGGTTTCCCCGTGGTGGATATCGATGTTACTCTCACCGATGGTTCCTATCACAGTGTCGATAGTTCCGAACAAGCTTTTAAACAAGCGGCCCGTCTAGCGATGACGGAAGGACTGCCTAAATGTCATCCGGTCTTATTAGAACCAATTCTATCGGTGACAGTTCTCGCTCCCTCAGAATACACCGCCAAGGTTTTGCAGTTAATCAGTGGTAAACGCGGTCAAATTCAGGGTTTTGAAGCTTCTGCGGAGTGGAAAGGTTGGGATCAGGTAACGGCCCATCTCCCCCAAGCGGAAATGCACGATTTTATCGTTGAATTGCGTTCTTTGACTATGGGTGTCGGTTTCTTCCAGTGGGATGAGGATCACCTGCAAGAAGTGCCGGATAAACTGCGCGATGCGGTTTTAGCTATGCAGGGTAATGGTAACAAGTAAAGTCTTCTTGGCTGTCACTAAAGTAGAGCGATAAATTAGCAAGAGATGGGCTTTTATTGGCTCATCTCTCCCTTTTGTGGCAAAAAATGACAGAAGGGTTCGATGAGATTAGCCTAGTGCTATACTGCCCCAAATTGGTCTCGGAATTCTCAACTTAACGCCATGAATTTATCTACTCTGATCTTAGTCGCCCTGGGTGCGGGAATTGTTTTCGGTGCGCTGCTCAATGGTTTTTTTCCCGCCCTAATCCTACCTTTAGATGACTATATTCTCGCGCCGGTGGGACAGGTTTTTCTGCGCTTAATTCAATTTGTGGTGGTTCCGATCGTTTTTTCTTCCCTTATTTTAGGATTAACCCGGGTACAGAATGCGGCGCGGATCGGTAGATATTTACTCAGATTGATGACTGGCTATCTGCTAACCAGTACACTTGCTCTGTTAATCGGCATGGCCACGGCGTTGCTATTAAAACCGGGGATAGGTTTAGAGGGATTTGCCACTAATGCCGCCATGACCACCAATACACCAGTATCCTTGAGAGATTGGCTGATTAGCTTAATCCCGGTTAATCCCCTAGAAGCTCTTACCGGGGGCAATCTTTTACAGGTAATCGTGACGGG
This sequence comes from Microcystis sp. M_QC_C_20170808_M9Col, assembly GCF_007095495.1. Classification (NCBI taxonomy): domain Bacteria; kingdom Bacillati; phylum Cyanobacteriota; class Cyanophyceae; order Chroococcales; family Microcystaceae; genus Microcystis; species Microcystis sp. M_QC_C_20170808_M9Col. The sequence goes on from NZ_SFBZ01000268.1 coordinate 57,771, forward strand.
AGTTTTATTTAGTATCGGCATCGGACTGGCCAAAGAGGGGGCAAAACCTTTTATTCTGTTAATAGACAGTCTTTATCTAATCAGCGAGAGAATCCTATCGGTGATTCTTTATCTAGCACCTGTGGGGGTATTTGCTCTGATTGCTTCGGTTATCGCCACTCAGGGATTAGAATTAGTGGCGAGACTTTTTTTCTATGTTTTTGGTCTGTTTTTGGCTAGTGCCTTGATGATTGGGGTGTATGTTTTGCTCCTTTTTGCCCTCAAAGGAGAACCTCGACGCTTTTTTAGCTCTTTATCGGAATCTTTATCCTTAGCTTTCGGTACTGCTAGTTCTAACGCCGCTTTACCCGTGGTTTTGCGGGAAATTCAAGAATACGGTTTACCCGAAGATATCGCCAGTTTCGCTATTCCCTTGGGAACGGTACTAAAACGCGATGGTTCGGCAATTTTACAGGGATTTAATGCTCTTTTTATCGCTCAGGTTTACGGAGTTCCTTTAAGTCCCTCTTTGTTATTAGCGATCGCATTGAGTGGTTTATTGGTTTCTTTTAGTACCCCGGGGGTCCCCGGCAGCGCATTAATTACCATGACTACCGTATTATCAGCAGCGGGTTTACCATTAGAGGGAGTGGCTTTAGTAGCGGGGGTCGATCGCTTGACCGATGGCTTTAAAACCGTGTTAAATGTGATCGGTAATACAGTTAATGCTATCCTGCTCAATTACTGGGAATTAGGAGAAAAGGAAAAATCCCTAGAATCAAAAAACTAGCCTCACCGGTTCTTCGGTTTTTGTTATGCAATGGAGGGGGGTTATAAGGGATGAAACCCTTATATATAAAGACATTGCTTCGATTTTTGCCAATTGTTTTCGATCTAGAACGAGCTAATCAATTAAGTCTCTTGCCAGATAAGGATTTAGTCGATTTATGCCACCCGATCAAACCATACCAAGTAACGAAGAACCCAATTTGATAACGCACTCGATAATCACTGATACGGAGACGGTGTTCCTGTTCAGAATTTTTTAATTTAACAATGCCAGAAGGACAGGGTTCTATTTCCAAACCCTTAATTTTTTCAAGAATACGACCTTTCATAGCATTAGGTAAGTCATCAATCTGTTTTTGTACAGATTTAGAGATTTTAATACTATAACCCATTATGATTTAATCCTTGCTCAAGTATTGTTCAAGGGTCACATAGTCGCCTGATTGATATTCATCCCGAACTTGCTGAAGTTCTGCTAGGGGTTTCCTCATCGTCTTGATAGTAAGCCTCTTCTGCTTGAAAAATTTGTTGTTCTAGTATTTCTAATAATTGTTGTTTTTGCGTTAAGTCAAGGGATTTAATGGCTTCGGTTAGAGATTCAAACGTAATTTTAAGATTGATGGTGGTACTCATGAAATTTCTCCTATTTGGATAAAAAGTTAAATTTTGAGAATTGCTTTAATTTTCATGGTTGGTATAGGTGATCAAGAGTTTCTAATCTTCTTCTAATGTAGCCTGAATTTTTGCTAATCGTTAGTTAATAGAACTTATCCAAGAAACGGGAACCGCTATCACGTCAATGGTTTCGTTATTGTCAAACATTTCTAGGAGATAACCTGCTTCTGATTGTTGTTCATTAGGAGGTAAATATTCAATAATTGTTCCCTGATCACCTTTTTAAAAAATAGTGTCGGGGACATCTCTACATAATTTGACTTGTTGAAAAAGTTGGACGGTTTGCATTATTCATACTCCTTAATTTTATCGTAGTAAAGAGTAACAAAATTAGCTTTTTGATTATTTTTATCGATCTGCCAAATACTAATTCACTTTTTCATGCGGTTCTATATAAACTCTATGTGATTATACATTTCTTCGGGTTCAAGAATTTCCCAGATTAAGAGTAGTCCTCGAATTATTTGACCAATAGATTTACTTTGTTGGGGACAGTAAGCAATTCCTGCATGAGTTATAGATGATTGATTGATTCTTAAAAAATCAGTATCTTGAGTAAAAATCACGCGACCATTGGATAAAGCAAATTGCAATTGTACTTCATCAGATACCCCCAATAAATTTTCTTCTGGAGTGGTAGTAACATCAAGGCCTCGCTGGCGCAATCCAAGAGCAATGCTATAGCTTACATTTTCATCAAGGTGAAATTTAATTTTATTGCCCATTCATTTTTTTTAGTTTTTCTTGGACTAGAGAAGGTGTTTTAGCTTGCATTTCCTTGGCAAAGGTATCATCATCTGTGATTTGTTGTCTAATTTCTTCAAGGTGATCGTGATAGTAAGAAAGGGCCGCGTAAACATCAGCTAAAGTAATGCTGGGATAATGATAAACAATTTCATCGGGTGACATTCCCAGGCGTTCGTGCCAAATAACGACATCTTGGACTTTGATGCGATGACCTGCGATGCGCGGTTTACCGCCACAAGTTTCTGGGGTAATTTCAATGTGATTGATTAAAGTTGTTGTCATTGATAATAACGAATTTGTCCGATTATAGGGTCACAAGGAATCTGCGCCCAAATGTCATATATATTATATCACGTCAAGGTTTATAGAATAATTTTATTATGACAACTCTTATAAACTTGAAGCTAATTGAGGCGCGACAATAGTTTCGAGGGAAAAAGCATTCAGATCCGTTAAGCTTTTGGCGTGTTCCAAGGTGATTGCACAAATATTCCCCTGCTGATCAAGATCGACCAAGGTATTTTCATTGATTTCTTGAGTCTCGACAATGGGATTGTTATTGAACTCTAGGTATAGAGTATCCGTATCCTGAAAGTAGGTGATTTTCATGGCTGACTTGGGTTATCAAGAGTTTCTAATCTTCTTCTAATAGTGATTCATTTGGCGGCGATTGCGGTTTTGAGAATTGTCCATCATATTTGAAAGTTAAGCGACAGCGAAGCCTGTATATTGACGTATTTTAGGTTCATGGAATCCCAAAACAATATCTTCTTTAGCAATGCCTGCGCTTAGTAATTCTTTGGTGATACCGTCTTCGGTGTTGTCACATTGTACCCAAATTTTCTCGTTAATAATTTCTAAATGAATCAGACAATCATGATAACGCTGATTCTGTTGCCAACCTTCTGAAATGACGAGATATTGATCATTCTGAGGATCAAAAGCTAGACGATTTTGAATGTCCGCATTGTTATAAATAATTTGGCTATAGGGGACAAGAATCTGATGAATAATTTTGCGGTAATGGTTTAGTTTATCCATTGGGTGATTACCTCAGTTTCGGGGTTAAAGATAATTAGTTTTAGTGTTTTTTCTTCAAGGAGTATTTGACCAATTTCTTGATGAAATAAGCTGTTGAAAGTTTTTTCCCGAATAGCAAGATAAAGAGTTCTATCTAAAAGTTGGCGAAAGTTTTATCTTAGACTGAGACTAATTCAGGTTCACTGATCAGCCGTAGAAGTTTTGAGTGATCAACGGTTTCCATCGCAAAGGTTTGGCCGTTTTGATCGGTAAAATCAATCAGAAAAGCTTGCTGATTAAAAGACATTAAAACAGTTCCCATTTGTCCGCGACGCAGAAGGATGGGCTGATGGGTCGTTTTGTGAGTAGCCGTAACATCTTCCGTTAGGGCAACGAGATCGTATTCTTGAATGGTGTTCATCATGGGCTAGTTAATTAATGGGATAGACATTAGTAAGACGAGGAAAATTTTCAGTTATTTGGACAATCCAGCAACTTAAAATTAAGGATTCTCCGATGTCGGTACAGAGGTTAAATTTCAGATCATAGTGAGTGCCATATTGATCGATTTTATAAAGTTCGGCTTCTCCTTCCATTACTGCTTTTTTAAGAGCATTTTCTAGGATTTCTTTATTAGCTAAGGTAATCCCTAATCTTTGTTTGAAAAGCAAGGCTTTATGTTTTCCTTTTGAATGCTCAGGATTGAGGCAGTAACGTTCAAGTTTGTCTCCTAGGTTGGCTTGATCGGCATTGGGAAGTTTCATTTTATTTGTTGGCTTCTCCTAGGTTTCCCTGAATTTGCCCTAACAATTCCTCACAATCTTTAACCAAGGAAATCCCCAATTCTTGGCATAATTCAAGCGCTTGTTGGCAGTAGTTGAGAGCGCGATCGCAGTGATTCATTTTGTGGGCTATTTCGACAAAGGCTTTTCAATGATTCTTTATCTACCGAAATTTTACGGGAAATAACGATAGAATTCTCGACGATGAAGAACACGAGCAAATGTAATTGTATCTTCTTCAACAAAAAAACCAATTCTATAGTCACCAATTCGGATACGATAGGCATTATATTCTCCTTTTAATTTTTTAAGGTTGTTAATTTCGCTTAGCTGCTTAACTGCTAAAATATCAGTAAAGACAAGGTTTTTTATGACTGAGTAAGAGGAGGTACTTTTTAAATCTTTAAGATCCTTGATAAAAGTAGGAAGATAGTTGATTTTCATTCTTTTTCTAATTCAATTAAAGCTTCCTCCAAAGTTAAGGGAGTTTCATCTTTAACGTCTATCATGGCGCGATAGAGTCCAGTATCTTCATAGGTTTCTATCATTTGTTGATAGTCTTCAAAGTTAATGATAACTTGCTGTATCTGACCTTGATTATCTGTAATCAAGTCTTGAGCAAAGGGATAATCTTTGATGTTCATAATTAATTGTTCCTCATTTTGCTTGGGTTTCTAATCCCCTTCTAATTTGATATTGATTATTTTCGATCAGAGAACGGGCAGCATCACTAAGATTATTATCACCTTCGATAAACCATAAAAAGGCGTGGGTATCCATTAAAATTTTCATGGCATATATTCCTCAAATTCTTCGATGGGATCATCAAAATTGTCAAGCATTTTAACGATGCCTTTTGCGCTTCCATATTGGGGATGTTTAACAGTAGTAGGAAGAGAAATGAGTTGAAAGTCTTGACCTTCATGATTCTGGATAATAACTTGTTCACCTTTTGAGGCAGCTTTAAGGAGGTCAGAAAGTTGACTGTGGGCTTCGTTTAAAGTTAGTTTTATCATAGCTTTGTTCAGTTAAATATTGATTTTTGAGAGAATAATTTACCTTAATTATTCTCTAATGTAGCCTGAATTTGCCCTAACAATTCCTCACAATTTTTAACCAACGGAATCCCCAATTCTTGGCATAATTCAAGCGCTTCTTGGCAATGACTGAGGGCAAGTTCAGGGCGATTAGTTTTGTGGGCGATTTCCGCAAGGGCTAAAAAACAGCGTGCGGTTAAGTCTTGTAATCCAATGTCTTTCGCAGTAATTAGAGATCGTTGAATATACTCTTCTGCCTTAGTATATTGTTTGAGATTTATGAAAACTCCCCCAATATTATGGAAATCTATTGCTATTCCTTGTTGATATCTAAGTTTTTGCTTCAATTCTATAGCTTCATGGAGAAAATCTAATGCTATTTCATGTTGATATAAATAGATATAAGAATTACCTATGTTTCCCAAGGATATTGCTTCGCCTAATTGATCTCCAATTTCTCTCTGGATTTTTAGAGACTGTTGATGCTTAATAATTGCTTTTTCATAAGCTCCTAAATCGAAGTAAGAATTGCCCAAATTACCAAATGAAGCCGCTTCTATTTGTTTGTTATCAATTTTTTGTGCCATTCTTAATGCTACTTCGTGACAAATAATAGCCTTTTCATATTTACCCAAACTTCGATAGCAATTACCTGTATTGGTGCAAGCAAGAGCCGAACCTGCTTTATAAACAATTTTATCTAACATTAGGAAAGATTTCTGGTGATAGATAATTGCTTGTGTATATTCACCAAGGTTAGCATAACAATTTCCAATGTTTCCTAATGCGATTGCAACTCCACGATAGTCACTATTTTTTTCTGCAAATTCACAGTGCATTTCGTGGAAAAATATAGCCGTTTTAAGTTCTCCCATAACACGATAACAAATTCCTAAGTTACCAAGAGTGCCTGCCATTCCTTGAGAATCAGATATATTTTCCTGAATTTCTAAGCATTCCTGATGACAATCAATGGCTTGCTGATAGTTTCCTTGTAAAAAATAACAAAGTCCTAAATTACCTAAAGAAGATGCTGTTCCATCTTGATGACCATTTTTTTTTGAGAAATCATAATGTTGCTGATGAATAGTAATTGCTTTTGAATATTCTCCTAAATTTTTATAACTTATTCCCAACAAAGACAACACAATGCCGAACTCTCGTGTTTGTCTTTGAGCCTCTATCCAATTATTAATTAAAATCTCATACAATTCTATTGATTTTCGACTTAAGCCTGTGAAGTACAAAAAACTTTTAATCGATCTATCTTTCCCTTCTCCGCCTCTTTCCTGATACAAAATATCATAAGCTAACTGCCATTCTCCCAATGCTCCTGCATGGTGAAACGCCTCTAAATATTCCTTCAAATCTTTCAAGGATTCCCAGGGAGGGACAGGTAAATGAGCTAAATAATAATTTAAGGCTAATTGATGGGCAGATCGCAATATTTCAGGATTTGCTTGATCTTGCACCACCATGGAAATTAAAGGCAAAAACTGAAACTGTCGCCGTTTTACATTGTATTCGGGTGGAAATTCTTGTAATAAAGATAAACGAGCTAAATAGCGTAAATCTTCCTCAGTTATTGCTGGAATTAACCCCTGGGCTAACCTGTCATCAAAATTCTCCCGCAGTACCGACAACCGCGTTAAACTCTCCCTAAACTCTTTCGATAATCGCGCTAAACTGGCGGTAATCACTTCTCTGACACAGGTTTCCGTGTCGCGGTGATACCCTTCCACATCAAACATATTTAAGCCCAAATTTTGCGACTCGGTGACAGAAACCCCTTTCCCAAACTTATCTTTCATCAAACTACAAACCAGTTCCATTAAGAGGGGATGACCTCCCATTTTATCGACAAATTGGGCTAATTCTTCATCGCTTCCCGTTAAGCCGTGATCTTCGGTGACATAACGCATCGCATCCGCTTCTTTTAACCCTTTTAAAGGCCAAGAATAATAATAATCTTGCAAATTGACGGGGAATTTTAGCTGTTCTCGACTGGTGACTAATAGCTTACTGCTGCTTTCTGTGTTTAACCATTTTTGCAAGAATTGCTGATAAACCAAATTTACTGGGGCAGTTAGTACCGTTTCCAAATTATTCAACACTAATAAACAGGGTTTAGCGGTTAACCCTTTGCTGATTGCGTCTATTAATTGCCCATCATTCCATTTTTCATCATAATTTTGTTTTAACTCCTCTAATAACCACCGTCCGAACTGTGCCAAAGGGTAAGGCTGGTTAAAATTAACCCATAATACCGGCCAATCAGCAGTTAATTGATCTGTAAACTTTCTCGCCAGGGCAGTTTTACCATAACCTCCGGCGGCGGTAATCTCGATTAACCTTAGATGGTCATTCCCTAACGCTGTTTGGAGTTCTTGCAATTCTTCCCGTCGTCCTTGCCATCTACGCACGGGTGGGAGTTGCGTATCCACTAACCCAGAGGTGGTCAGGGGTTGGACCGCTTTTTTAGAGGGTTCAGACTGTTTTTTTTTAGATTCTTCAATCAGCGATCGCAATTTATCCTCAACGGATACGAAAACTTTTTCATATTCTGATTTCTTTAGATCACAGAGAGGATTGCTGGGAGAATTATTGCTAGGAGACTGAAATTGATGTAAGTAAAATCTTTGTTCTATTCCCTCTTCATTAGTGTATTTAAAAGAAACACTTTTCACAGTAGAATGTCTAAGAAATATAGGAATTATAACGACTCCTTCTTCTTCACGTCTTTTCAAAATACGGGGTAATTCTTCATTCTTCACATAACGAGAATTAAGCAGATCTTGGCTAACCAAGACCATCGCAATTGTTACTTGTGATAAACTGTCTTTAATTTTTTCATCCCAAATATCCCCCGGTTGTATGTCGAGATCTGACCAGACTATTTTTTCCTCATCATTCAGAGGTTCGAGAAATTTTAACAGTCTGTCTCTCCATCCTTTGTCTTGGTGGGAATAACAAATAAAAATTGATGGCATATCTTTTTCCTCTGACATAACCACTTTTCTGTTATACCACATCTAACCCAGAAAACGGGTTTCTTAGAGAAACCCGTTTTCTAACTTAAGATTGGTCGATTTCAATCCAGGCTACTTCTTTCAAACATTTTGTAAATGGCAATGTTTGAAGCCTATCACGTTCCGCTCTATTTAAAACTAGCTTTATAAGTAATGGCGGGAAGCGGATTTGAACCACTGACCTTCGGGTTATGAGCCCGACGAGCTACCAGACTGCTCTATCCCGCGTTGCTTTATTTAGTATAGAACTAAATCTCGGTAAATGCCAAGGAGTTTGTAAAATTCCTTTACATTTACCGTCCGACCAGAGGTTAATACTTACGTTCCACGGGGGTGAAATCCTGAATCACCACGGGCATATAGTCGATATCGATGCCGGAGGGGGAATAATAGGCGAGGGTATGCTGAAGGAAATTTTGGTCATCCCGTTGGGGAAAATCTTCGCGGGAATGGGCCCCTCGGCTTTCTTGACGATTGAGGGCAGAGGTGAGGATAATTTCCCCCACCACCATGAGACTTTGTAATTCCCAGGCCTCGATTAGTTCCGTATTCCAGCAATCCCCCCTATCATCCAGGTAAATCTGCTCGTATTGGCGCTTTAATTCGCCGATTTGTTTAATTCCCTCGCGCATGGTCGCTTCGGTGCGAAAAACGCCGCAATGTTGGGTCATACAGTCTTGGAATTCCTGACGTAGTTGACCGATGCGAATCGTGCCTTTTTTGGTCAATAAAGCGGTGATTTCCTCTTTGGCATCCTGAAGGTAAATATCGGGATTAAAGACGGGAAAAGCGCGTTTTTCGACGTATTTAGCGATCGATTTGCCGGTTCTTCTGCCATAGACCACACATTCTAACAGGGAATTACTGCCCAAACGATTGGCCCCGTGGACGGAGACACAGGAACATTCCCCGGCGGAGAAAAAGCCCTCGCTGAGGGTATCGGCACTTAAGCGAACGCGACCATCGGTATTAACGGGAATGCCGCCCATACAATAGTGAACTGTAGGACGTACAGGCATCGGTTCCTCTACCGCATCGACACCGACGAGACGGTGGGCCTCCTCCCAACAAAAGGGAATGCGACTCATAATTTTTTCCCGGCCTAAATGGCGTAAATCCAGATAGACAAAGGGACCCCCGGCGCTACCGTCCAGATTTACCCCCCGGCCGGCGCGAATTTCTAGGGTAATGGCCCGGGAAGTGATGTCCCGGGGTGCCAATTCCATGCGCGAGGGGGCGTAGTCTTCCATAAAACGACGACCTTCGCTATTGATTAAATAAGCACCTTCACCCCGGACCGCTTCCGAGATTAAAACACCGACGGGATAGAGTCCAGTGGGGTGAAATTGGACAAATTCCATGTCTTCTAGGGGAATACCCGCTTTGGCCGATAAAGCTAAACCGTCCCCCGTACAGGCGAAATCGTTGGAGGTGGTGTTATAAACGCGACCATAGCCCCCCGTCCCGAACATAATTGCTTTTGCCCGAAGGATTTCTAACTGTCCGGTGGCGATTTGGTACATAACCACCCCTTTGGCCGTACCTTCTTCGAGGATAAGACGCAAAACGTACCATTCATCGTAGATTTTTACCTGATTACGGCCTAAATTGCTGACTAATTCGTGCAGCATGGCGTGACCGGTTTTATCGGCGGCGTAACAGGCCCGGTTATGGCTGTGACCGCCAAAGGCTCTTTGGGCAATGCGTCCATCTTCGAGACGGGAGAATAACACGCCTAGATGTTCCAATTCGATGATAACTTCGGGGGCTTCTTGGGTGAGGATATCCACCGCATCCTGGTCAGCCAGAAAATCGGAACCTTTGACAGTATCGTAGGCGTGGGCCTTGGGATTATCTTTGGGGTCAACGTTTTGTAGGGCGGCGGCGATACCTCCCTGGGCAGCGACGGAGTGGGAACGAATTGGGTGGGTTTTGGCAACGACAGCAACATCGATAGTCGGGTTGAGGCGTTTGATTTCTAAGGCGGCGCGGCATCCTGCTAACCCACCGCCCACTATAACGACATCGTGTTCTTTCATGGCTGATTTTTCTAGGGGCTTCTGTTTCTATGGTGGGGTGAGAATTGCTCAGAAGTCAGTTTTGTAACCGAGACTTTATATTTCAGGAGTCAGGAGATAGGAGACAGGAGATAGGAGATAGGAGACAGGAGATAGGAGTCAGGAGACAGGAGATAGGAGACAGGAGACAGGAGACAGGAGATAGGAGATAGGAGGCGGCCGGCAGGAGGCAGAAGATTATTTTTATTGATTCTCCCCACTTCCCCACACCCCACTTCCCCACACCCCACACCCCACACCCCACACCCCACACCCCACACCCCACACCCCAAAAAAACAACCCGCGGCAGTTAACCGCGAGTTATTTTTGCTTAAAATCGGATAATTACTGAACGGTAATCGTTCCGACCATGCCGGCGCCGCGATGGGGTTCGCAGTAGTAGGTGTAAGTACCCGGTTCGCTGAAAGTGCTTTCAAAGGACTCACCGGCGGAAAAAGCCAGACCTTTATGGGATAATTTAGCAGCTTGGGCTTCGGGAACCTTGGTGCTATCGAAAACTATGTTATGGGGAGAAAGTTTGTTATTGACCCATTTCACCGTATCTCCTGCTTTAATAGTGAGGGCGGGGGGATCAAATTGTAGTGTACCCGCATCACCGCCCATCTTCACCGTGAAGGTTTCCGCAGCAGCGGAGGCAGTGTTGAAGAAGAAGCTAGAGACGACTAGCACCAGGGTAGCGACCAATAAACCTAATTTTTTCATGCTTGTTAATCCTTTACACGAGGGAAGATGACAAGTTTGACAGCCTGTCTTTTGACAAAAAAGTAAAAGTTTGCTTTTAACTGTCCCATTGATTAATTCTACACGAAGTTTGACAGCTTGTCTTTTGACAAGAAAACCGGTTTTTTCTGACGATGGTTGGGGAATTTCTTGAGAAATAGAGGAGAACCAATCGTGAAAAGACTATTAATTTCCCTGTGCTTGCTCTTGGCTGTGGTTACTTTCGGTATGGCTCGTCCGGCTTTAGCTGATGGGGCTTCGATTTTCAGTGCTAACTGCGCTTCCTGCCACATGGGCGGTAAAAACGTGGTTAATGCCGCTAAAACCCTGAAAAAAGAAGATTTAGTGAAATACGGCAAAGATTCCGTTGAAGCTATCGTTACCCAAGTTACCAAAGGTATGGGGGCGATGCCTGCTTTCGGTGGTCGTCTCAGCGCTGAAGATATCGAAGCTGTAGCTAATTATGTCCTCGCTCAAGCGGAAAAAGGCTGGTAAAAATTAGTTATCGGTGGCGAGTTATCCGTTGTCAGTCTGGTAAGAATTGTAGCGATCGAAATTCTTGGGTCATTTGCTGGCTTAAAATAGCTAATGGTTCATCTCGGGACAAGGTTGTGAAATTGCGATCGTTTTTCTATATTTTAGGTGCGACGGTAATCATTCTCCTAGGAGTCGCTACAGCCAGTTTTGCTTGGATTCTCGCCGATAGTCCTCTGTCTTTGCTCAAAGGTGGGGTGCTGCGGGAACCGGCGGCGGCGATTTTTGTGCCGAAACAGGCCCCGGTTATGGTATCCTTGTTGGTCAATCCCGAACGTTTAGAGTCTTTTGGTCAATTAATCGCTACACCGGCTAATCGACGACGTTCCCACCAAGAAATTAAAGATTTAGAAAAAAGTCTGCTCGGTAAAACGGGATTAAATTATCAAAAGGAAATCAAACCCTGGTTAGGGGAAGAAATTACCCTCGCTGTTACTTCCCTAGATTTCGATCGCGATACCGATAATGGTATCCAACCGGGTTATCTTTTGGCAATTCAAAGTAAAGATGGTGAACGCGCTAAGGAATTTCTGCAAGCTTCCTACTCAAAACAGGCGGTTTCGGGCAAATTTGACCTTGTTTTTGAACTCTACAAGGGAGTTAACCTCATTTATCAACGTCCCTTGACCGCAGGAGATAATAATCGTTTTCTCGCTAGTGCCGTGGTGGGTGATACGGTGCTTTTTGCCAATAATATCAAGGTTTTGCGCGAGGCCCTTAATAACGTGCAAGTACCGGATTTAAACCTAAAAAATAGCCCCGATTACCGAGAAGCCCTCAAAAATATCACCGAACCGCGTATAGCTATAGTTTACGGCAATTTACCTCCGTTATCGGCTTGGATCGCTAATCAACCCGTCCCGGAGAGTCCCGAAGCAAAACAACGATTAGCCACGGCTTTTACCCTCAAATCCGGGGGAATAGTCGCTCAAACCGCCTTAATTGGAGTCTTAGGACAGGATAACCAAGCACCAATTTTATCTAGTCCCGTGGGAGCATTATCTTTTATCGGCGAAAATAGCCTTTTAGTCGCCGCTAGTCGCGATTTAAATCGTTTTTGGACTCAGGTAGAGGAGGGGTTAGAAGCAGATAGTCCCCTACAGGAATTAATAACACAGGTCTTAAACCGCTTCCAGTCGCCTTTAGGTTTAAATTTGCCTGAAGACGTTTTTAGCTGGGTTAGAGGCGAATATAGCCTCGCTCTCGTGCCTAGTTCAAAGGGGATGGAACCCGATAGTGTTTTTGTAGGGGAACGGGTGATGGGGGTAGAGGTGGACAGTGCGATCTCTCATTTGGATGAGTTGGCCCGCAGTCGCGGCTATAATGTGGTTAATCTGCCTTTACTCGATCGAACGGTGACAGCTTGGACAAAGTTAACCACGGCGGTCCCAGGGGGAAAAGCGCAACTAGAGACGCTCGTGACGGGAGTGCATACTAGGGTCGATAATTATGAAATTATCGCTAGTTCTGTGGAAGCGATGGGTTTAGCTTTATCTGCCCAGAAAAACCCCATCTTAAGTAGTGGTAAGTTTCGACAGGCAATTACTGCTTTACCCGCAGAAAATGATGGTTATTTTTACGTCGATTGGCGACAATTGCAACCGGTAATCGAGGCAAAATTCCCGATCGTGCGGGTGTTAGAATTGTCGATTAAGCCTTTATTTAATAATCTGCGTTCTCTTACTATTAGCAGCCAAGGTAGCGAAAATTCTGTGCGTCGGGGAACGATTTTCTTTAATCTGGGAGTGAAGTCTTAATCAGTTATCAGTTATCAGATAGAAGCTTGTAGGTTTGGTTGAGCGATTTAATAATTAGGAGAAAACTGCTCGATTCAATGGTTTGAGGTAAACCCAACATTCTTGACGACATTGGTGTGGTTGGGTTTCCCTCAAGCGTCGCTAATAACCGTTCTGGATCCGTTATCAAGTAGCCAGTGGTATTGATTCTGTGGAAGGACTCTCTTGGGGTAGTATAAATGTAGAGGGAGAAACATTACCTCTCCAGACGCGAATCGCTGAGGGTCATCAATTCCCAGATTAGATTCCAAGGTAGCAAGCCCTAGCTTGAAAAATTCGCTAAGATATATATAATCAACTTAAAAGGAGCAATTTATCAAACTATGAATATTACTGACGTTCAAGTAAATCTCTCGACCTCAGAAGATTTTTTAGATTATGAAACATTAGCACAGATTGATTTAATGCAGCAAAAAATTCAACAATATCTCCAAACCTTATCATTAGAAAATTTAAAGACTATTCTAGAATTTGCTGCTTATTTATCAGATAAAGAGAGTGAGCAAGCAACCCAAGAAATTAGAGAAATTCCCAATATCATAGAAAAATTAAAAGAAGCTGAGATGGATTTACAATCAGGTCGTCTCATTGATTGGAAAAACTCAGATGATTTATAAAGTCTGTTTAACAGCTAAAGCTAATAAAGTTTATTCTGAAGCTGATTCAGTCTTGAGAAAGAAGATTGCTAAGTGTTTAAATATTCTTCAAGAAACGCCCAAAAATCACCCTCAAATTAAAGCATTAAAGGGAGAATTTGCTGGGAAGTATCGCTTCCGAGTCGGAGACTATCGGGTTATTTATATCGTCGATGATAGTCAATCTCAAGTTATTGTCTTGCTCATTGAACATCGCAGTCAAGCTTACCGCTAATAAAACGCGATGAATGCAACAGCGGTCTAGTTCTTTTTCTTGGGTTGAGCGAATCAATAGGTTAAAGAAAACCTCTCAATTTTAGGGGAAAGCGAAACCCAACAGCCAACACCTAAATCCGTCGGAATAGGCGATCGCTTCTCATGGCTTTTTGTTGGGTTTGCTTGGGTCAATTCAACCTAGGATAATTGTTATCAGTATTTAGTTTTTTCTAGTCTAGTCTGTTAATTGTTCATTAAAAACCTTCGCGATGGATGTTATTTTATGACCCTAAAACAACTCATACAAGACAAACGAGAGGATATCCTAAAAATTGCCACCAAACATGGTGCTTTTAATGTGCGTGTATTTGGTTCCGTTGCTAGAGGTGAGGAAACCGAAAATAGTGATATTGATTTTTTAATTGATTATGATTTAGCTAAAACATCCCCTTGGTTTCCAGGTGGATTATTAGTTGATTTAGAGGATCTCTTAGGGTGTAAAGTGGATGTAGTAACTGAAAAAAGCCTTCATCATCTAATTAAACAGCGAATTTTAAAGGAGGCAATTAAGTTATGAATGAAGATCAAGTTTATCTTGGATATATTTTAGACTGTATTGATAAAATTAAGGAGTATTCCCAGGGAGGAAAACAGGAGTTTTTTGCTAATTCAATGATCAGCGATGCTATCATTAGACGCTTACAAACCTTGGCAGAATCAACTCAACGGCTTTCGGAGGAATTAAAGGCAAATATTCCCGATGTTGACTGGCGTAATATTTCTGGTTTTAGGAATATTTTAGTACATGATTATTTAGGGGGAATTGACCTTAATACAGTTTGGGATGTGGTAGAGAATTATTTGGATAATTTAAGAGAACAGATTTTCAGGCATCTAGAATCAGTCAATACTTAATCAAAGTCTAATTTTGTAGGTTGGGTTGAGCGAATAAATAGGTTAAAGAAAACCTCTCAATTCTCAGGGAAAGCGAAACCCAACACCCAACACCTAAATCTGTCTGAATCTTTTTGTTGGGTTTCCTTACGTCAATCCAACCGACGATAATTGCTATGATTACTGTAGGATTTAAAAAAGAGCGATCGCTATTTCGATCCTCTTATTTTTTTGTTGGGTTTCCTTCTTGATCTTGAGAATCGCAATATTAACTGATGTTGGTAGATAATTGAGATGGGATTTAATCATTATTCTTCACTTAAATTAAAATCAATTCGTTGATAAATATCCAGCAATGAAATTTGGAAATCCACAGAATGAAACCTTAAAACATCCTTGTCTAATTCATAAACTTTAAATAACCATTCTCCATTATCTTGTTGATAAAATTGTTCCACATAACAACGGTATTGATCAATCAAAATATATTCCTTAAAGTCAGGAATTGAGCGATAAAACTTAAACTTATCAGTGCGGTCATAATCTCTAGTTGATTTTGATAAAACCTCGACAATGATTAACGCATTAGTTACAGTATTTGTGCCTTTTCCTTCATATAATGGTTTGCCTTTAATCACCATTACATCAGGATAAGTATAAAAGCGATATGTCGGCATCCATAACCGAACATCACTCATAAAAGCCCAATAATCTTCATTATTAATCTTAGCTGGAAAATTTTTATAAAAATTACCAGCAATCAGATTATGATTGGTTGTTGCTCCCGTCATAGGAATAATTTCTCCATCTAAATATTCATTTTTGTATTCTGCTGTTTCTTCTAGCTGACAATATTCTTCGGGTGTATAATACCGTTTTTCGATTTGAACTTGCATACTAACCTCCCTTATCTTGGTTAAATTCCCATTCAATAGCAACTTTAATATTAGCTTGTACTGAACCTTTTGTCACTAAAGATATCCCCGTTAATCTGTCTGAATTGGCGATCACCGCTTTGGTAGGCTGCATTAACGAAGTGTAAGGCGGCAATCTCGCTGCCAACCCTGATAATAAAGCTGATCGTGGCTTGGGAGCAATTCAGTTATAATAGGGGTCAACTTAATATCTTTAGCAACGCAGAATGAGGATTTCACCATGAAGATTCCATATACATATTGGAAAGAATCAGATGGGATGTTCTTGGGCTATTTGAATGAATTTCCAGATCATTGGACCCAAGGTGTTGACTTAGAAGAATTAATCGAAAACTTGGTTGATCTCTACAAAACATTTACTACTGAAGAAATCCCCGGAATCAAGAGAGTTGCAGAGTTTGAACTCCCATGAAAAGACATGATTTAATTGCACAATTAGAGCAAGCGGGCTGCTATTTGATTAGACGTGGAGGGAAACACGATATTTACCATAATCCAGATACTGGAAAAACAGAACCAATTCCCAGACATCGAGAAATTAATGAGCGATTGGCTAAAAAGATTATCAAAAGTCTTACAGGCGACAGATAAATTCACAGTGCCAATTAGGGTCTGCTGAAAAAGTTTTTCGTGGGGCAGGGTGTGGCCCCCCCAACCCCCCCGACATCGGGGGGGCAGGTGGGGTGTAGGGTTTTAGCCATTTTCAGGGGGTCAATTACCTAATTTTCAGGGAAAAAGTGCCTTAATTTTCCCCCGATTCCTCCAATGGCTGGCACTTTTTGATTTCAAAAAAGCCTAAAGATATTATCCAACAAGGTTTTTAGATTTATTCAGTAAACCCCAAAGCAAAGGAGCTATGGAAAAATGATTACTGTAGGATTTAAAAAAGGACGATCACTCTTACAGCAAGATTTCTAGGGCCAAAGTGAACCCCAGAACCATATCCTCCCCGCTTAAAATCGCGTTGGCAGGATAATGAGTCACCAAAAAGCTCTAGACTACAATTTTGGCAATAATCGGTCGTAGGATTGGATCATTCTTTCGTAAGTAAAGCGAGTGGCATTGATAAAACCTTTTTGCCTCAAATCTTCCAGGCGATCGGGAGCGAGAAGATTTTCTGCAATAATAGTAGCGGCGGCCTCGTGTTCGCTGGGATCGAAGTAAACGGCTGCATCATCAGCGATAACAGTCATGGGGAGACGATTGGAGGTAAAGACGGGACAACCACAGGATTGAGCTTCAATAACGGGAACACCGAATCCTTCCTGAAAGGAGGGAAAAATTAAAGCAGTTGCTAGGCAATAAAAGGCGCGGAGATCCTCATCGGAGACGGTTCCTAATTCGATTACTTGTGCGGACAAGTTATTCTGATTAACAAATTCTCGCATATGTGGCAGCAAAGGTTTTCCCATCAGGATCAATCGGCAATTTTCCAGACCGGGGAAAGTAATTAACTTTTTGAATATTTTCAGCAATCCCAATCGATTTTTATACCATTGGTCGCCCCCGACATGAATTAGCCAGGGACAATCACTATTAATGTTAAATTTGGCCACTAGATTTACCGCCGCTGCTCTTGTCATCGGACCGTATCCCTCACTCAAGCAATCCTCGATCACTTCCGTTTGTTCGGGGGTAATTTTGGTTAAACGGAGAACATCGGCACGAGTAGCTTCGGAAGAACAGACAACATATTTAGCCTGTTTAAATCCTCGCAAAATCATCGCCTGATACTGTTTTCCCGTCCAACTGGTGGGATTTTCAGGAATTTCTCCTAGGGCGGAACGAATGGCCAGCAGATCGTGACAGATCACAAAATATTTGCGATCTTTTAGATAGGGAGTTAAATAGGATAACGCCTGATCACAAATGCAGACGATATCGGCCCAATCAAGCTGCTGACGTAACTGCACTGGGAAAATAATTAACTTATCAATATACCCTAACCACTTGCCGAGTCCCTGGGGAGAGGATTTTAGTTGACCGAAAATAGGCTGGGCTTGCACTCGCCGAATTTCGTGTCCTTTTTGTCTGAGTCCTTTCTCCACTAAACCGACAAAACGATTGATACTGATCTGCCGATCGTTGACGTAATTTCCTACTATTAAAACTTTCATGATTAGGCTCCAAAAAATCAATTTTTATGGCGGTAAAACTCTCAAACAGTCTCGAGGGAAATTCAGGGGTTAAGAACAATATTAGTCCCGCAAAATTTCCTCGTACCTTTGTCCCGCTCGCTCCCAGGTGTACTCCGATTCCACCATCGCCCGGGCATTATGGGACAGTTGTTCTCGCACAGAAGGATCATCGAACAACCTAGCGATCGCTGTAACGTACTCAGCAACGCTATTGGCGCGCAACGCCCTAGGGGGAATTCCCGCTGCTGCCACCGTTAAACCCTCTAAACCGCGATCGCTGGCGACAATCGGAATCCCAGCGGCCATGGATTCTAGGGTTTTGGTCTTGATTCCCAATCCCACCCGCAGGGGAACCACACCAACGGTTCCTCGGTGTAAATATTGCACTGTCGAGGGAACGGTCCCCGTCACGCTCACACCGGGATACTGGGCGAGTTCGAGAACTTCCGGTGCCGGGTTTGCCCCCACTAGGGTTAAGGTGGTAGCGGGATATCGCTGTTGAATGACTGGCAAGACTTCTAAAGCAAAAAAACGGGCGGCATCGATATTATGGGTAGAACTCATGGCACCGACAAAGACCAAATTATGACCGCCGGGATCCCGAGGACGATAGGGAAACAGGGCTAAATCCACGCCATTAGGCACGATATCCACCCGTGCATCCGGGAGGATTTTTAACAATTGTTCGCGATCGTAATCGGTAGTAGCCACTAATTGCGAAAACTTGGCACAGTAACGTTTTTCGTACTGATAGAGTAAGGGCAGATAGAGAAAATCCCGCAGCGGATAGGCGGAGGCTCCTCTATCTAAATGATTGCGTGTCCAACCGTACACGGAACTGTGAATATCCACTACTGTTTTGACTCGCTGACGGTATTCCGGCCGGACAAAAATCTCGCTGATACTCTGAGCGCAGAGAATCACATCACATTTTTGCTGCTCGACGTATTCATCTACTCGCTCTTGAATGAGCGGCGAACGATAACTAAGAACACTAGCAGGGGTCATCTGTACTATTCCCTCCAGAAAGCGCCCTGTTTGACCGATTAGTTTTGTCAGTCCCTTGTCTTGAGCGGGAATTTGCCGGGGCGGAAATAAGACAAGATGATCGGTAAAGGTTTTGAGTTCTTCGATCTGAGTTTCCGTGACATTCTCCACCCGACGGGCGAACAGGGTGACATCGTGGTTTTGATGAAGACATTTGATCAGGTTAAAAGTTCTCCCCTCCGTTGCCCCGCGACTAGGTGGATAGGGAAAGTTATTGCAAAAAAGGACTAATATTCTCATAATTCTGGTTCGGCAGCGGTTTTTGACAATAATTCTACCGTTTCTTTTAGTTGGCTATATACAGGAATCTGAACTGGGTATTTCTCGATCTCCCCAAGGGTGACTTTTCCTCGCCCTGTTAAGAGCAATACGGGCTGACAACCAGCTTCTAGGGCGCATTCTAGATCACTGGCCGCATCGCCGATAAACAACGAGCCGGCTAAGTCGATTCCGTATTGGTGGGCGGCGGCCAGCAGCAGATAGGGGGAGGGTTTGCGGCACAGACAACCTTCGTCGGGATGGTGCGGGCAGATGGCAAGATCGTGAAAATGCACGCCCAATTGTCGGTATTCCTCGATCATGCGCCCGTGAATCGCCGCTAGATCATCCCAAGTGAAATAGCCCCTAGCGATCCCCGATTGATTGGTAATGATGATCAGCAGATAGCCGGCATCCTGCCACTGTTTTAAGGCAGCCGCTGCCCCGGCGGGAATGCTCACCTGTTCTGGTTTACTCAGGTAGGGGATATAGTCAATAACTACCCCATCTCGATCGAGAAATAAGGCTTTGTTCTTTTTTGCTCTATCTTCGCTTTCGTGGTCAGAATTGCCAGCAGGTGGCGGAGACGGGTATTTTTGGTCGCCGTCATTGACAGAAATTGCGGGGAAAGGATTCATTATGTGGGACTTTTTCGAGTCGGGGACTAGAATTCTCAGTTCTTCTGTCAGAGACGAGAGCTTGAACTGATGCACAGACAAAATTCGAGGGATTGTAGCGATTTGTGCTAGTTTTCTCGGCTAAATTGCTTCTCCTTACTATCTAGGGTCTGCTGAATAAATCTAAAAACCTTGTTGGGTAAGACTTTTAGACTTTTTGTCAATCAAAAAGTACCAGGCATGGGAGTGATCAGGGGGAAAATTGAGGTACTTTTTCCCTGAAAATTAGGTAGTTGACCACCTGAAAATCGGTAAAACCCTAGACCCCACACCCCACACCCCACACCCTACCCCCAGGAAAAACTTTTTCAGCAGACCCTATCTAGGTGTTAGAGTATAGCAATCACGGCATATTATACGCCGTCAGGCCTTTGGGCTTTTGATTATATCGGCGGTATTGTCAGGAATTGTTAACATTTTTGTCCAGCCAAACAAAAGGCCAAGACTCGCAAGGGTTGAATCCCCCGCTCAGAAATCCCCCGTCTCGGCCAGAATACATCAAAAATTTATTTACAAACAAAACAAATTGTGCTAGAGTTGGCTGCGTTTGTCGTATATTCCGAGAATAACCGGCAAAAGATCACTCTTTTGACTCGATCGCTCTAGGTTTCTCTAGAACTATCATCGGCCTGTTTTTCTTGTCCCGTGATCAATTCTACCATGCTAGGGGTTTTGTACCCAATTAATGGACAGCGATTCTGGTCTTTTGATACTATTGAGAGTTAAATTTATTCAACTAATAAAAATTGGAAAATCAAACCTATGCGAATGGTGGAAAAATCAAACAAAAAATTGGATAGTTTCCAGAGCGATCCCTCTCTGTCAATTTTAATCAAGACTGAATTGGAAGAAGCTTATAACCTGAAGAAAAAACTACTAACCGAGACAAAATATCTAGAGAAAATCCAAGAGATTTGCCAAGTATGTATCCATGCTTATCGCAACAACCACAAAGTATTAGTCGCCGGTAATGGGGGCAGTGCAGCCGATGCTATCCATTTTGGCGGTGAGCTACACGGCCGATTTCTGAAAGAAAGACAGTCTTTGCCAGTTCGCGTCCTCAATAGCGATATCGCCAGTTTAACAGCAATCGCTAACGATTATGGTTACGAATATATTTTTAGCCGCCAGATAGAAGCGGAAGGAAACCCTGGTGATGTGTTTATCGGTATTTCCACTTCGGGAAATTCCGCCAATATCCATCAAGCTCTCAAAGTTTGTCAAGTAAAAGGTCTCACTAGCATCGGTTTAACTGGGGCGAAGGGATTAGCTCTAGAGGAAAAAACCGATTATTGTTTGATGATTCCTAGCACCAGTACCCCGCGCATTCAAGAAGGTCATGGTTTTGTTCTTCATACTATTTGTTTAGCGATCGAAGAAGCGCTCTTTCCCAACTAAAATCCCCTAGCAAAAAATCAACCTAAACAGCATACCCATGATCATCAGAACCAAAGCTCCTTTAAGATTAGGTTTAGGTGGTGGCGGCACCGATGTCGAGCCTTACTGTAGTCTTTATGGGGGTTACGTTCTCAACGCTACTATCGATCTCTATGCCTACTGTACAGTCACGGAAATTACTGACAAACAAGTCATTTTTGTTGCCGCCGATCGGGGAGAACAACAAATAGAAACCCTTCAGTTTCCTCTCCCCTATAACGGCGTTCTCGATCTGCATAAAGCGGTCTATAATCGTTTGATTAAAGACTTTAATCAAGGGCAACCTTTGCCGCTGCAAATCACCACTTTTTCCGATGCGCCAGCCGGTTCGGGATTGGGTTCTTCTTCTACCCTAGCCGTGGCCATAGTTAAAGCCTTTGTGGAACTGTTAAAATTACCCCTAGGTGAGTATGATATCGCTCATTTAGCCTACGAGATCGAACGAATTGACCTCGGCTGGTTAGGGGGCAAACAGGATCAGTACGCTGCTACTTTTGGCGGTTTTAATTTTATGGAATTTTATGAACAAGATCGAGTCATAGTTAATCCTTTGCGGATTAAAAATTGGGTGATCAATGAATTGGAAGTCTCTCTGATCCTCTACTATACAGGCATTTCTCGCTACTCATCTCAAGTAATTGAGGATCAAATTCAGAATGTCCAAGAAAAAAATGAGCAGGCGATCGCCGCTACCCATCAACTCAAAAAAGAGGCAATTCTCTTTAAAGAAGCACTGCTTAAATCAGATTTTATGGGGATAGCAGAAATTCTGAGAACTTCTTGGGAAGCGAAAAAGAAATTATCCAAATTAATTAGTAATCCGCAGATCGATCACATTTATCAGGTAGCGAGGGAAACCGGGGCCTATTCGGGCAAAATATCGGGAGCCGGTGGCGGTGGTTTTATTATCTTTATGGTCGATCCTACCAAGAAAATCGCAGTAACTAAAGCTTTGAAAGCAGCAGGAGGCCAAGTGATTAATTTTCATTTTACTAAATACGGAACCCAAGCATGGACATTATAGCAAGCAAAGGATCGATGGGGGAGATTATCCCTATAACCCTAAGAAGAGTTTTCAAAAGATT
Source organism: Microcystis sp. M_QC_C_20170808_M9Col (assembly GCF_007095495.1). Taxonomy (NCBI): domain Bacteria; kingdom Bacillati; phylum Cyanobacteriota; class Cyanophyceae; order Chroococcales; family Microcystaceae; genus Microcystis; species Microcystis sp. M_QC_C_20170808_M9Col. The sequence continues at coordinate 80,280 of NZ_SFBZ01000268.1, forward strand.
GGCAATAATTCAGATTTTTGAGGTGTATCTATGGACGTAATTATTCTGGCGGGTGGGTTAGGAACTAGGTTGCGATCGGTCATCAACAGTTTACCAAAACCTATGGCTCCCGTTGCCGACAGACCTTTTTTAGAATATCTATTAGATTACCTAATCTCTCAAAAAATTACCAACAAATTTTTAGTTTCTGTGGGCTATGAACATCAGAAAATTATCGATCATTTTGGTTATAAATACAAGGAATATGAGCTAACTTATCTGATAGAAGATACACCCTTGGGAACTGGAGGAGCGATCCAGTTGGCACTAAATAAAATTCAAACCGAACAAGCATTAATTGTTAACGGAGATACCTTGTTTAATGTCAATTTATCCGCCTTAATTAATTTACATAATCAAAAAAAATCCCTGATGACTGTTGCTCTGAAGCCACTAACTGAATTCGAGCGTTATAATAATGTTATGCTAGACGATGATCAAAAAATTATCGGGTTTGAATCCAAAAAATATCAAGATAAGGGCTATATTAATGGCGGCATATATTGTGTATGGCAAAAAATATTGTCTGGCTTTGATCTGCCATCAAAATTTTCTTTTGAGGACGACTTTCTCAAAGTTTATAGCGAGAAAATTCCCATGTATGGCTTTATTTCTGACGAATATTTTATTGACATAGGCATCCCCCAAGATTACGAAAAAAGTCAGATTGAATTACCCTCTCTCGTATCCTTTTGAGAGAGTCTTGGTAGTCACCTAAGTTCAGCAAATTTATGTTTGTATCGTCAAATTATTTCTAGATAAATTCACCAGAGATGCTTGCTAGTTTCAATCAACCGATATTATCTATTGTTAGCCCGACCATCGGAAATTTTTCCGAATATTGGTTACAACAACTTTTATCCGTGCAGGGAAATGTAGAATTTATCTTAGTTTATCCTCCCGGCACAACTGCGGCCTTCATAGCTGACCCACGAGTAAAAATTTTATACAGTCTCTACAAAGGAGAAACACCTCAAAGAGCCTTGGGTTTAATGAACGCCACTGGTCAGTATATACTGGCTTTAGATGATGATGACTTCGTGCATCCGGATGTTGTATCCCTAACTCTTGAATACTTTGAGAAATTTCCTCAGAGTTGGATGCTGCGTTTGTTTAAAGAAAAAATAGACTACTTAGACGAAGAAAAAATTAAAAGACCTTGGCAGCCATTGCCCTCTCTTGAGCAACTTAGGATTGCAAGAAAAAGAGAGGATTCCTATCAGGATTTGGTAGAAGTTCCCATTGCCCCTCTAGAAAATCATTTTGATATAAACCCACATTCCGCACCCTGGTCGTTGAAATCAAAAGTTGCTCTAGCCCTTGTATAGTAAGACTTTTAGCGATTACTAAGAATTATGAAGTGTCACACTCTAGTCAGCGATCGCCAG
>NZ_SFBZ01000269.1:0-36067 GCF_007095495.1 Microcystis sp. M_QC_C_20170808_M9Col
CGGTTGTGAAACTTCACCGTGGCCAAGATACTTGTCGGGTTGCCGACCGGGACAATAGCTCGATGCCAGGATTATTCTTTCCTACCCCTCAATCCGACAAGATTGGGGGGTTTGGTTTTTAGGAAAAATCAGAGGATTTTAAATCTAAACCTCGCTCAAATATTGTATCTATGGCTAACATTTCTCCGTCGCTAGTCATAAATTTATGATCTTTGGTTGCTTGGATAGTTTGCCCATTTTCTAGGGTGTATTCAAAGACTTCTTGTAAACCTCGCTCGTGCCATTGAGAGATTGGTTGACTATAAACAAAACCATTTTGGTCAACAGTATAAACAGTACAGTTAATTTCTTCGCTCACAATTTTAGCAATTGGCAATAATCCGTATTCCTCAGTTAAAATTAACGTCTCACCTCCCAGACAATATTCGGCAAAATTTACCATCTGTTCAAAAAGATTTTCAGCGATTCTTTTTTCCACACCATTTTTAGCAGCACCATCGATAAACATCTCCCTTTGTTTCTGCATTTCGGAGGCTTTTTTCTTACCCATTGCCCGACGCAATAGATCCGCTTCTCCTAGGGAATAACCGGCTAAATCCTGCGCCATTTTCATAATCTGTTCTTGATAGACTAAAACTGCGTAGGTTTCCTTAAGAATTGGTTCCAATAAAGGATGATCATAACGAATGGGTTCTCTACCATGTTTTCTGCCAATAAAGAGAGGAATTAATCCCGCATCTAAAGGACCGGGACGATAGAGTGCTAGGATTGAAGATATGTCCTCAATACCCGATGGTTTTAACTCTTTAACGATCTGTTTCATCCCCGATGATTCTAACTGGAAAATACCTTCTAAATCCCCTTCTTCTAGTAATCCGTGGGTTTTGAGAATATCGGGAGGTAGTTTTTTATGTTCTCCTTTAGCCCGAATTTGCAGAGCTTTTCTTTCATCTAAAGGCAATTGATCAAGATCGATATCTATACCCTGATTTTGTTTAATTAAATCGGCGGTTTTTTTCAAAGTGGTTAAATTTCTTAACCCTAAAAAGTCCATTTTTAACAATCCCAATGATTCTAAATCCTCCATGAAATATTGGGTAATTACCGCCCCATCATTATTTTTCTGGAGGGGAACCACTTCATCTAAAGGTTGGGAAGAAATGACGACTCCCGCGGCATGAACTCCGAAGGTTTTGTTAGTACCTTCGATACGAATTGCCATATCTAACCAATGACGCACATGGGGTTCCGTATCGTATCTTTCTTTAAATGCTGGTTCGGGAGTTTCATCGGAAATCATCACTTTTAAAGGTGTGGGTTTACCGCGAGAAACGGGAATCATTTTCGCCATTTTATCCGATTCGGCGTAGGGAATATCTAACACCCGCGCCACATCTTTTAAGACAGCTTTTGATGTCATGCGGTTAAAAGTAATGATTTGGGCAACATTAGCCTCCCCGTATTTTTCCGTGACGTATTGGATCATTTCATCCCGTCTCTCGATACAGAAATCCGTATCAATATCAGGCATAGATTTCCGTTCAGGATTGAGAAAACGCTCAAATAATAAACCGTGATAAACGGGATCAATATTGGTTATTTTTAAAGAATATGCTACCAAAGAACCCGCCGCCGAACCGCGTCCTGGACCGACGGGAATATCATGATCTCTAGCATATTTTATATAGTCCCAAACGACGAGAAAATAGGTAGAAAATCCCATTTTCTGTAACATTTTTAATTCGTATTCAAGCCTTTCTTTGTAAACAGGCTCAATCTCGTGACGAGAAGGACATTTTAATCTTTCTAGTAATCCTAACCAAGCAATTTCTTCTACATAACTATCAGCAGTATGTCCCGCAGGAACTGGATAATTAGGCAGTCTTGGTTCATTAAATATGTTATAAGGTTCGACTTTTTCTGCTACTTCTAAGGTGTTATTAATCGCTTCTTCAATCACATCTTCGGGCAGATGATCACGGAAAAGTAAACGCATTTCATCAGCAGATTTTAAGTATTCTGTGCCGCTATAACGGAGGCGTTTGTCTTCAGTAATTAACTTGCTAGTTTGAATACATAGCAAGGCATCGTGTGCCTCTACATCGTAACAGGAAATAAAGTGAGAATCGTTAGTAGCAACTACTTTGATTCCTAATTCTTTAGCAATTTTAACTATTTCTACATTGACGATCCGATCTTCTTTAGAACCGTGGTCTTGAATTTCTAAATAAAAATCATCACCAAAAAGTTTTTTATACCATTTAGCCGTTTCCTTAGCCAGTTTCCTGTTATTAGCTAAAATCGCTTGGGGAATCTCTCCACCCAAGCAAGCACTGGTAACTATCAATCCTTCGTGGTATTGTTGGAGTAACTCTTTATTAATACAAGGACGAGCAAAAATACCTTTACCTTGAATACCTTTCAGATTAGAAATAGTAGTTAATTTAACTAGATTTTTATAGCCTTGGGTATTTTTGGCTAAAACAACTTGATGATATTTTCGGTGGCGAAGATTGACTTCAATATCGCCATTGACTATATACATTTCGTTGCCAATAATTGGTTTTATTCCCTTATTACGGCAGGTTTTAATTAATTCGATCGCACCATACATGACTCCATGATCGGTTAAAGCGATCGCTGGTTGTCCTAATTCTAGCGCTCGATCAATTAGTGCCGGTAATTGGGAAGCACCATCAAGTAAGCTATAATCACTGTGAATATGTAAACCGACAAAAGACATAGTTTTTCAGGAAAAAGTGACAAGGAAAAGGGGAAAAAAACCAGAATTTACTTACTTTTAATTTTCAGCAATCACAGTCTATTTTTAGGGTTGATTGAGAATCCTATAGGGGAAAGAACTTTCTTCTAAATTAAACCATTGTTCTCGCAGTTTCTGGTTATCATTGCTGCCGACGACAGTATCAACAAATTTTTTCCATTCGGGATCGTTTTTGGGTAAAATACAGCCATAAAGTTCGGTGGTAATCGGTTGACGGGGTAGTAGCACAAATTGTCGCGGATCCTGTCCTTGTTTAACTATTTCCCCCAGTAGAAGAATTCCATCACTAACCACTGCTTTAACTTCTCCCCTTTGTAATTTTGCCACTGCCTCACTTCGATCACTGACAGCTTGCCAATTAGCCAGAGGATAGATATAACGAATAATACTATCGGTGGTGGTGTGGGGAATATAGGCGATCGCAACTGCCGCTAAAGTGTTATTAATATCTATTTTATCAACATTTTCCCTTTTAGTTAGAAATTGCGCTCCTGTCATAAAATAGGGAATAGAAAAATTAACCTTTTCTAGTCTTTCTTCCGTAATTGTTGCCGCATTACAGGATAAATCTACTTGTCCCTGTTCCACTTGCTGAAAACGATTATTAGTCGTCGCTTCTGTAAAGGTTATTGTAACCGGTTTACCCAATTGTTGTTCTAATCGACGTTGGACTAAGCGCATTAATTCCACTCCGTAACCTGTCCATTGTCCCGTTTTCTCATCGATATAACTAAAGGGAACAGCATCTTTTCTGGCTGCCGCTTTTAATTCTCCCGTGCGAGCAATTCTTTGTAAAACTGTTTCTGCCAAGGCTGATAAATGTAGGTTATTTATCAGTAAAAGACCTAGAAAAATAAAGCAAAAGTTTTTAGACATATCAAGAAAGCAAGAAGAGGACAGGAGATAGGGAGAAAAAAGCTAACGGCCGATGTGCGATTAGCAAGTACTGCTATATTTTAACTAGAGCTTGCTGAATAAATCTAAAAACCTTGTTGGATAAGACTTTTAGACCTTTTTAAAATCCAAAAGTGCCTCGTCTGGGAGTGATCAGGGGGAAAATCCCTGGACTTTTTCCCTGAAAATTAGGTAATTGAACAGATGAAAATCGGTAAAACCCTACACCCCACACCCCACACCCTACACCCTACCCCCACCGAAAAACTTTTTGCCGCAAACCCTAACTACGATCCTCGAATAATCCACTCAAACGTTCTACTTCTGTTTGTGCTGTGTACATAGGAGTTCCAGCCAGAATTCCGGTAACATTGCGGAAAGGTTGACCGATGTGCATACCTTGATGATCGATCGAAAACTCACGAATATCCTTATCGTGCATAGAGCCGCGCATTTTTAAAACAGTGATACCGCGGCGCATTTCTCCATACATTTCCACATAACGCAGCAGAATAATTGAATCGGTAATTGTAGAAATATGCGCTTCTGTGATCGAGGAACCTCCTAATAAAGTGGGAGTGGTGGAAGTAAATAATCCTCCCACCTCTTTTTGCTTAATAAAAGAAGTCAAACCGATAATAAATTCCCGAAATCCTTTCAGATTAGAAACCCTTTCTAAAGCAGATAAACTATCTACTGCCACTCGATTAGGTTGAAACTCCTCGATAATTTCCTTCATCATAATTAAATGATTTTCTAAACCCGTAGTTTCGGGATAACGGCAGACTACCTTTAATTTACCTTCCTTTTCCATGCGGTCATAATCCACACCCCAACCGGTAGCATTTCTAAATAACTGTTCTCGACTTTCCTCGAAGGCAAAAATTAAACATCTTTCCCCATTGGTTACTCCCCCAGCCATAAATTCTGTCACCATCAGGGTTTTTCCTGTTCCTGTGGCTCCCGAAACCAAAATAACCGAATCGCGGAAGAAACCACCCCCACACATTCTATCGAGTTCCAAGCTGCCGGAAGTAATGCGAATATTAGAGGATTTTTGTTCTAATTCAATGGCTGATAAAGGAATAATCACGGCCCCTTTATTGGGAATAATTGTAAAAGGAAATTCTCCTTTTTGGTGATCGGTTCCCCGATATTTTAAAATTTCGATCGTCCTTCTTCTTTTCTCATCGGTTAAAACGTTGCGTAAAATCACCACATTATCGGCCACAAACTCCTCCACCCCATAACGACTGATTTCGCCGTATTCTTGGGTTCTTTCTGCGGTCATAATCGCTGTTACTTCCAATTCTCGCAAAGCGGTTGCCAGACGAAAAAGATCACTTCTCACTTGAGCGCTATCACTTAAATGGCTGAAAATTGCGCCTAAAGAATCCATAGACACCCGTTTGGCTTTATTTTTGCGGATAGCAAACTCAATGCGAGCGATTAATGCGCCTAGGTCGTATTCTCCCGTCACCATCGGCTTTTCTTCCGGTTGGGGGGAAGCATCGACAAAGGCCCATTGACGATTCTCCTCCCACTGCCGGATATTCCAACCAAAACCACCCATATTTTTTCTTAGTGCTTGGGGTGGCTCCTCGAAGGTGACAAAAACGCCATTTTCTCCATTTTTGATGCCTTCTGCGAGAAATTGACAGGCAAAGACCGTTTTAGCACTTCCTGCCGTCCCCGCTATCAAAGTTGCTCGTCCTTTCGGTAATCCCCCTTCCGAAAGAAAATCAAAGCCGGGGATTCCTGTTTCTAACTTCTCAATCAACTCTAGGGGATTATTTTGCGTCATTTAAGTTCTCTATGAAAACGAGCCAATGTTTATTGTACCTATTTCAGTGACCGGCGATACCGGAAATTTATCCCTAGTTTGAGAGTTTGAGCATTTGTAATAAAACTTCCCAGACATCGTTTAAATGCAGGACAGCTTCACCCAAGCATAAAGAGATTGGTTACATTCAAGGGAAACTATATAAGCAGGTAAATCTTAGGTACAATTAACCAAAATACCAATAAACCAATAGTCAGAATCAAAGTAAGTTTTGTATTTAGTTGATTAATACTATCCTTGACAACTTGGATAGAGTTTAAGGTATAATCATAGGTAAGCCGAATATTTGTCATAGTTATTTACTCTACTATGGAACATACAACCGATAATGATCAAAGTCAGCAAGAAAGCGATAATCAAAGACAAAAAATAGCAAGAGATAATAAACCCATCCTGAAGATTGATCCTAAGAAAACTATACCCTACATACAGGAAGGAGCCAAACCGAAAAATGAATAATTTCCGTTCATTTCAGGGTTCCTTGAGATGCGTAAAATGATGACGCATCTCAAGGAAAAATCAAGTAAATTTCTCTAACTATAAAGGAACTTTAGTAATCCAATCTTGATACTTTGGTTCCTGATTGAGAACGATAGAACTTAACTTTTCTTTTAACTGATAAGTAATCGGTTTAGCCGCGGGTAAAGAAAAAGTTTCAATCCTTTTAATCGGAGTAATTTTCGCCGCAGTGCCACTTAAAAACACCTCATCAGCGATAAATAACTCCGTCTTATCTACGGGTCTTTCAATAACCGGAATACCCAAATCCCGCGCGATAGTTAAAACACTATCTCTAGTAATACCCTCTAGGATATCTTGGTCAAAACTAGGAGTAATTAGCTGACCATTTCTGATGATAAAAATATTCATTCCCGTCGCTTCACAGACTTTACCCTGAGAATTCATTAAAATGGCCTCATCAAACCCCGATTCAAACGCTTCCGTTTTTGCTAAAGCAGAAGTGATATAAGCGGCGCTAATTTTACCTCGCAACGGGAAACTTCTATCTTCTTGACGATACCAAGAACTAATCCGACAGTTAACCCCATCGGCTGCTAAATAATCATCCATTTCTAGACCATAGACGAGAAAATCCTTCTCGATACCATGCAATCGCGGGGCAATTCCCAACCCCGAACTATAGACAAGGGGACGAATATAAAAAGGTCGATGACACTGATTATTTTTGACAAAATCGATAATTATTTGATAGATTTTATCGGCAGGAATCTCGTAATTAAGAAACTTAGCACTTTGACTTAAACGCTGAGAATGACGTTCTAATCTAAATAATAATATCTGTCCTGGATTGCTAGGGTCGGGAGTACCTCGTAAACCCCCGAAAGCGGCAGTTCCGTAGTGTAGTGCGTGGGTAGCAATGGATAATTTTGCCTCAGTAAAAGGGATAAATTTATTCTCAAAATAGGCGAGAGGAAGGAAAGTAATTTCGGCGGTAATAGACATTTTTTTGTTGATTTAACCAAGAATTAAACGGGATTTACCCATGCGGAAAAATTTTGTTTCTGGCTATTAGAAGGATTTTCTACCCTGATAATTTCATAGCGAATCGTCTGCGGGGCAGCCAGTGGAACAGCAAGGGTTCGCAATTCATCGAGATGAAAGACTGTTATCTGAATAATATCACCTGTGCGGTAGTCTTTTAATCTTTCGTTTAACTGTTCCGCCGTCACCCGCAATCCATCGATGGCTAATAACTCATCATCAGCATTAATTCCCGCTTTTTGGCAAGGGGAACCCATCTCGACAAATTTAATTATTTCTTTACCCGCTTCACTCTGTACCCGCATTCCCAGATGAGGTATCGTCTCCCCATTGCCAACACCCCGCAGATAGAGTCCAAAAGGTTCAAGATATTGATTAAAGGGTAATTCTGCCAAACCGTCGATATAACGCTGGTAGAAGTCGCTTAAATCCACTCCCGCAGCCGATTCGAGAATTGCCTGCAACTCCCCATCGGTATAACCAATCTCCTCTTTACCGAAATGTTGCCACATCGAGCGTAAAACATCATCGAGGGAACGACGGTTATCGGTGTGGGTGCGAATTAGTAAATCGAGAAGCAGCGACAATAATTCCCCCTTGAGATAGTAGGAAATTTGACTATTATCGCTATTGCTATCCCGTCGGTAGAGTTTTATCCAGGCATCGAAACTCGATTCGCCTAGAGGTTGGACAAGACGACCGGGTATATTGAGATAACGGGTGATTTCTTTGCTTAAAAGCTCTAAAAAAGTCTTACTATCGTATATTCCCGCCCGTAGAGGGATTACTATATCGTAATAACTGGTGGTTCCTTCGGCAAACCAGAGGGAAGAAGTATAATTTTCTGCATCATAATCGAAGCTTTCTAAAGCTTTTGGGCGAATACGCTTGATATTCCAGAGATGAAAGAACTCATGGGCGACTAATTGCAGAAAACGATTATATTTATCCTTATCTCGCCATCCCAAACGCATATAGTTAAGGGTACAGGAATTTTTATGTTCTAGTCCCCCGTAACCAGCCGCCGAAAGATGTAGCAAAAAGAGATAATTATCATAAGGGAGTCCACCGAACATAGCCGACTCGGTTTGAATAATTTTAGTGGTATCGGCGATAATTTGACTAGGATTGGCGTTTCCCCGTCCCCAGATAGCTAATTGATGGGGTTTTCCCTCGACGACAAAATCGTATAACTGATGAATCCCCACCTCCACAGGACTGTCCACTAGGGTATCGAAATCGGGGACGTGAAAGGTATTTTTCTGTCCGGGTAAAGATTTTAAGGCAGTGGTAACGCGCCAATCGCCATGGGGGGGGATAATTGTCAGGGTGAGGGGATGTTTTTGATAATCGGGGATATAGAAAAATAAAGCAGCCCCGTTGAAGTAACCGTGAGTATCATCGAGATGGTTGGTTCTGACGGTTAAATCGTGGGCAAAAACGCGATACTTGACCGTTATTTCGGAACTGTCACCATTGTCAATCTGCCAGTGATTTTTAGCAACTTTGCGACTGTTGAGGTTAACAGCTTGAAAATCTTGGACTAAACGGGAGTATTCCCGCACTAGATAGGAACCGGGAGTCCAAACCGGCATTTTTAGGTTTAAAATCGGAGCTTGCCAACCGGTAATCTGTAGAGTGACTTCAAAGAGGTGCGAAGTCGGTTCCGGCATAGCCACTTGATAGCTGAGACTTAAACGGGTTGAGGAGATGGTAGTGGGGGAAATAAGACTGGTCATCGGCATTAAACGGCTTTTAAGTTATTCTACTAAATCCAGTTATTAAAAACTGATTATTTATTCCCCCTTTTGCATGACTGCCTCTCCTGATATGTAGCCTATACTCAACGGATGGCCGTATTACTTCCGATTTTATCACTCAATCCAAGCCTTTGGGGGGTTCTACCCCCCAAACCCCCCGTTGGGTGCGTGGCGCCGCCCCCAAACCCCGGAGCGCATTAGTTTTTCGGTGGGATGCTTACACGCAGCCGCTGACGCATCTGTAATAATTTAAGAGTCACTCCCCTTGCATGACTGTCTCTCCTGATATGTAGCCTATACTCAACGGATTTAACCCCGTGTGCAACTATATTTTTACTCTTGATTTACAAGGCTTTCAGAAATCAGCAGAGATAAAGTATCCTCTGTAACCCCCGCAAATCCTGCGAGGGTTGTCGTGCCGATTCAGCGTCTTTCTGCCGGGGGTGCGGGAGGAATCACATCGGTGGGAGGAGTTACCTCTAGGGGAACCGAACGAGTTTCTGGGGCCGCCACAGTGACGGGAACGGTAATCGGTTCGGCTGCTGCGGCGGCCGTATTTTGAGGACTAGGAGCAGCGGCGCTGGTAGGAGCAACGGTAGTACGCCGACGACTAGAACGGCGTTGGCTGGGTTCGCTAGTATTAGAACGGACAATAGTTTGCTCACGACTTACCCGAACCCGTCGCCGTCTGCGGATGGGTCCTTCGGTGGGGGAACCCTCATCGCTGCTGGCTAAACGATTGTTAGTAGTTTGGGTAAAGTAGGTACGTCGGGGTTTAATTGGTTCCGCTTTTACTGTCACTGGACGTTTGCCTAAATTCGGTTCTGGGAAACCTTGATAGGGAATATCCTTAATTGCTTCTAACATAAATTGTCGCCACATCCAAGCGGACATGGTACTAGCTCCATTGGTGGGTTTATTATTGTCATTACCGAGCCAAATTCCCGTGACTAATTGGGGAATATAACCGACAAACCAAAGGTCGCGAGCCTTGTCAGAAGTGCCGGTTTTTCCTGCCACCGGACGACCAATTTGTGCGGGGGTTCCCGTTCCCGAATTAACCACATCCTGCAGCATCCAAGTCATCGTCGCCGCCGTGTTTTGATTGAGAGCAGTTTTCGGTTTAAAATTGGCTTGATAAATTACTTTACCATTGCGATCGAGTACCTGATTAATACCGTAAACTGGTTGATGCACACCTTTATTAGCAAAGGTTCCGTAGGCGCTGGTCAATTCTAAAAGATTGACTTCCGAAGCACCCAAAGCCAAAGAATAAGTGGGTAAAAGTTTCGACTGGATCCCCATATCTTGAGCTAATTTAATCACCGGATTCCAACCCACAGCCACTAACACCTGAACTGCCACCACATTCAGGGAAGAAGTCAAAGCATCGCGCATGGACACCTCGCGGCCGCTATACCTATCACCGTAGTTTTCCGGTTTATAACCATCCACCACATACTGTGCATCTTTATAATTAGAATAGGGGGATTTCCCCGCCGCAATCGCCGCCGCATAGACAAAAGGCTTAAAAGTAGATCCTGGCTGACGTTTTGCCTGTGTCACCCGATTGAATTGATTCTTATCGTGGTCAATTCCCCCGACCATGGCCTTAATTTGTCCATTTTTGGGGTCAATTGCCACTAAAGCCGCCTGTTGGAAGTGCTGCCACTTGCCATAACGAGAAACCGCTCTTTCTACCACTTCCTCCCCTTCCCTTTGCCAAGGAGGATTAAGGGTAGTTTTTACCACCAATCCCCCCGCTTCTAGGGTTTTAGCGGGAACCAGTTGCGGCAGTTCTTTTTCCACATAATCGGTAAAATAGGCCGCTTGCCGTTGCAGACGTTTTAGGGGACTGGTTTTAATGCCTAGGGGAGATGCGATCGCCAGTTCTGCTTGAGCGTTAGTAATAAATCCCACCTCGGCCATAGTTTTTAGGACGATATTACGCCGTTCTAGGGCAGATTTAGGGTTTTCGAGGGGAGAATAGAGACTAGGAGCGGGAACAATCCCGGCAAGGGTGGCAGCTTCGGCTAGAGTTAATTTATCGACGGGTTTACTGAAATATAACCAAGCGGCATCGGCAAGACCGTAGGCCCCGGAACCGAGATAAACTAGGTGAAAATAACGCTCTAAAATCTGGTCTTTTGTATATTTATCTTCTATTTTCTGAGCGATACGCATTTCGCGTAATTTGCGATCAAAGCTCCTTTCTTGGGATAAAAAGACAATCCGGGCCAATTGTTGGGTGATGGTGCTGCCTCCTTCCACCACTCCCCCGGCTCTCAGGTTAGAAAAGAGAGCGCGAGCAATACCCTGGCCATCAACTCCCCCGTGTTGGCGAAAACGGCGGTCTTCACTAGCGATAAAGGCCTCCTGTACCAGTGGGGGAACTTGGGCAATTTTCACGGTTTCGTAAGTACTAGGGCCATTTTGCTTGAGGATTTCCCCATTAGCGGCTTGAATGGTTAGGGTGCCGGGACGAGCATAGGTTTGTATATCGGCGATATTTTGCGGTAAAGAGCTTTCAAGGCGATAAATGCCCCAACCTACCCCCAAAATGCCCCCAGTTACGCCTAATCCCAATCCCAAGTACAACCCAAAGCGGGGATGTTGTCGCCATTGCGGTAAGGGGGAATTGTCGATCAGGGTAGTAAATTTGTTCTTTAAGGGTTTTAATGTCTCTAGAGCCTTGCTACTGGTTCGGGAGACTAAATTAACCTTTTTTTCTTCAGAAGTTGCTTCTAATGGCTTTTCCCCCGCAACTGGCGCAGATTTGGAGTCGATAGGATCGACTTTAGGGGGTTGCTCGGAATTCTCTAATTTATTAGCGAGATTATGAAAAAATTGACTAAGTTTTTGTTTGTATTTCATGTTAGTTGAGCGGGTGAGGGTGAGGGTGTTGGGGTGGTGGGAAGTGGGGTAGTGGGGAAGTGGGGTAGTGGGGAAGTGGGGTGTGGGGTGTGGGGTGTGGGGTGTGGGGTGTAGGGTGTGGGGTGTGGGGTGTTGGGGAGGTGGAGTGTTGGGGAGGTGGGGTGTTGGGGTGTGGGGTGTGGGGTGTGGGAAGAATAAATAAAAATAATCTCCTGTCTCCTATCTCCTATCTCCTATCTCCTATCTCCTGTCTCCTGTCTCCTGTCTCCTGTCTCCTGTCTCCTTAAAGATTGCTAAATTGTCGCCACCATTGCTGGAGAGGATAATAGAGGAGGGGAGTCCAGAGACTACTAAGCAGAGCAGCAGTGAGGCCAATGCGTTGATAATCGAGCCAAAGATCAGCGAGATTTTTGCCTCCTTGTAGATAGTATTGAAAAGCGAGCGCACCATCGGCGATTAAAGTCATAACAAAGACAATTAAGACCACGGCGATCAATTCTTCTTTAACATAACGTTGTCGATGTAAACGGGAAGTTAGGAAACCGATGAGACCAAAAACCATGATATGGGAAGGATAATTAGAGGTAAGACTATCTTGAATAGCACCGAGCGCTAATCCGGCCACCACACTATCGAGACAAGAGCGATTGAGACTCCAACTAACCAACCAAATCAGTAACCAATTGGGAGCGATGCCTAAAATCTCCATACCGGGCAGCCGCATTAAGGAAAGAAAGGTACAGAGAAGCAGTGAAGCGATAGTGACGAAAATATTCAGTATAAAACGAGAACGGGCTGATAAACGGCTTAATTTCAGCATAATTCCCCCTCTCACTGCTGGGGTTGCGGGTGAACGAACACCCATTCGAGATTGTCCACGGTGGCGGTAAATTCAATTTTGGCGGTGGGGGCGGGATTTTCCTGTAAATTAAGGGAAATTATGCGACCGATGGGCAACCCCGGCGAAAAAAGACTACTAAAAGCCGAAGTAGTCACCACATCTCCCGGTTTGACATCGGGAGCTTTTTCAAAAAAGCGCAGGGTGGCCACTTGGGAATCCTGACCTTGAATTAAACCCATGGCTCGACTACGATTCACCGTTGCTCCGATGCGACTTTGGGAATTACTGACCAATAAAACTTTGCTGGTGTGGGGGGTAACTTCCGTAATCCGTCCCACTAAACCACCAATTCCCGTCACCGAAGCACCCACTGGCACACCATCGGCGCTACCCCGACCGATAATTACCTGTTGCCACCAATCATCAGCGCTGCGGCCAATAATTGGGGCAGAAATCAGGGGTTTTTTCTGGGTTTGATAATAACCAAGCTGTTTTTTTAATTGTTGATTTTGATATTCGACTTCACTTAAACGATTTTGTAATTCTCGCACCCGTTGATCGGCCAGAAGTTGCTCTTGCAGATTAGTTTCCTCTCCCTGAAAAGGACGAGTTAATAAACCATACAATTCTAAAATCGCCCCACTTTGATAGGTGCGAATGTACCAAGCTACCCCCAAAGCGGCAGCGAGCAGAAAAAGTCGCCATCCCTGCTGTGTCCATTTTCGTCGTGCTGAATACATGAGCGATTTTAAACCTCTTGACTGTGTAGAGTGAGAATCCGTGAATTTTGCCGCTAACCTAGCCTAGTGACCTTTAGACATTGCGAGTTGTTTCATTAACGATCCGCTCAAAGAGTTTCTGATTTTTTAACACTTCTCCCGTGCCTTTGACAACACAGCGCAGGGGATCTTCAGCGATATGGGTAACGATACCGGTTTCGTGACTGACTAGGCGATCGAGTCCCCGTAATAAAGCACCCCCTCCCGCTAACATGATGCCGCGATCGATAATATCGGCCGCTAATTCGGGGGGAGTTTTTTCTAGGGTACGTTTGATCGCATCAACGATCACGGAAAGTGGTTCATCCATACTTTCCCGCACTTCTTCCGCTTTGATCGTCACGGTGCGGGGTAAACCGGACATAAGATGCAATCCCCGCACTTCCAGAGGGGGAAATTCGTCTCCGGGGGTGGGATAAGCTGAAGCAAGGCGAATTTTAATATCTTCGGCCGTACGTTCCCCGATAATCAGGTTATGGACTTTTTTCAGATAAGCGATAATTGCTTCCGTGAGTTCATCCCCAGCGACGCGCACCGATTCGCTGATCACCGTCCCATCGAGACTGAGAATCGCCACTTCCGTCGTGCCACCACCGATATCGATGATCATATTTCCCGTCGCTTCCGAGACGGGTAAACCGGCACCCAAGGCCGCAGCAACCGGTTCATCAATTAACCCCACTTCTCGCGAGCCGGCATTTTTGGCCGCATCCACCACCGCACGTCTTTCTACTCCAGTAATCCCACTGGGAACACCGATTACCATGCGGGGATTGCCAATCGTGCCATCGAGCGCTCGTTTGATGAATTCCGCTAACATGATCTCGCAGCTGTAAAAATCGGCGATTACCCCATCGCGCAGGGGTCGCAGAGCGGTGACATGGCCCGGAGTCCGACCGAGCATTTTTTTGGCCTCCTCCCCGACAGCGATCGGGTTACGATCTTGATCGATCGCCACTACCGATGGTTCCTCTAAAACAATACCTTTCCCTGACACATAAACGAGGGTGTTTGCTGTCCCCAAGTCTATACCTATGTCCCTTGATAAGGCTAGACCTCTAAAAAAACCCACTTGTTTTCACTCCTGTTCTTATAACAACGTTGCTATGGCTAGACTTTCGATCGAATCGACTTGGATTTTATTAGGTTTTGTTTCGCAAGTCTAGTTAATTATCGCTTCTTTCTCCCTGGATTGACGCAAATCCTGGCCCTAATTTTCTCCCTAGCCACCGGTCAAAGTCAGGGTTTCGGGCTAAAATAAACATACTATTGTACTAAATTGAGGATTTAAGACCATGAGTTTAAATCTGGTTCATTTGGTGGGACGAGCGGGGAGAGACCCGGAAACCAAGTATTTCGAGTCGGGTAAGGTTTTATGTACTTTCACTTTAGCGGTTAATCGTCGCTCTAAAAATAGCGATCAGCCGGATTGGTTCGATCTGGAAATTTGGGGCAAAACGGCGGAGGTGGCCGCTAATTATGTGAAAAAAGGCGGTTTAATCGGGATTAAAGGTTCTTTAAAAATGGATACTTGGAATGATAAAAACACGGGATTAGCTCGCTCTAAACCGGTGATTCTCGTCGATCAACTAGATTTACTCGGTTCTAAACGCGATAGTGAGGCTAATTCCGAGCGAGAATTTTAAAGCTTGAGCGGTATTATTTCCAGATTTTAGGTGTGTTAGCCTCTAGTAACACACCCTTATTTAGGGTTTGCGGCAAAAAGTTTTTCGTGGGGGTAGGGTGTGGCCCCCCCAACCCCCCCGACATCGGGGGGGCAGGTGGGGTGTAGGGTGTAGGGTTTTACCCATTTTCAGGTGGTAAATTAAGTAGTCGTGCAAAATTAATTTCCTAGTGAAGATAGGCAAGAGGCAAGAGGCAAGAGGCAAGAGCGGGGTTAGATATGTGTAATTAATTTTGCCTAGGTACTTACCTAATTTTCAGGGAAAAAGTCCCTGAATTTTCCCCCCAATCACTCCCATGGTCGGCACTTTTTGAGGGAAAAAAAGTCTAAAAACCTTGTTGGATAAGGTTTTTAGATTTATTCAGCAAACCTTATTTATTCTCTAATTGACTGGAAAAATATTGCTGTAAATCCGGTAAAACTTGCCGATAAATGGCTGTATTTATCTGTATATCCCAGCCAAGAATAGAATTAAAAGGGATAATTTCTACCAGGGAATTACTATAAGCAATCCCCTGTAAAGTCCCGACAAATTCGGGGGTCCAGAGATTTTCTTGCAGGGAAATATTTTGTTTTTTTAACCAGCCGATCAAAGCCGAGCGCCCGATTCCGGGTAAAATGTCAGCAGTAAGCAGGGGACTGTACCAGCAATTATCTTTCCATCCCCATAAATTACCCGTGCTAGTTTCTAACCAATTCCCGACTCGATCGACTAATATCGCTTCTTTTGCTCCTTTTTTTTGAGCAGTTTGTGACGCTAACCAAGGGGTTAAATAATTACCAGTTTTATGTTCTCCTAAAACGCGTTGCCAAGCGGGATTATCTATTACCCACCCAATAATTCCCCGCTCTTGTCTAAGGTTTAAATCTTCGGGGAGAAATCTGCCTTTAATCCACTCCCTGCCATCGGGAAAAATTGTGATTCTCAGGACAGGATACAACAGGGATAATTTTTCGGCTCCTTGGCGAATTCGCTGCCAATCGGGAGCGGACCAGTGGAAAACTTGTAAACTAGAGTGCAAACGTTCGAGATGCTCTTGCCAATGGGTTAGGGGATGATCTAAGCTTTGTTGATAGATACGCAGGGTAGTAAATATTGTGGCTCCATAAAGCAACCCCACGTCATCAATACCCAGACTTATTCGCTCATCCTCGATTAATTCGCCATTATACCAATACATAATCAGTTTACTGTTTACTGACCTAGCTTATGAACCGTCAAAAATTTACTTGGGGATATTCTAGCTATAAATTGCGTCAGAGAGAAAATTTTAAAGAATTTCTGTGTTTACTGGGATTATTAATAGCGGCCTTAATTATCTATCTAGTGGGATTAGGTAATTTACCCTTGCGGGATTGGGATGAAGCGACCATCGCTCAGGTGGCCAAGGAAATTAGCCAAACCCCACTGGAACAATTGCGCTGGTTATTTCCTAGTCTTTGGGGTGATCCCTACCTGAATAAACCGCCGTTGATTCATAGTTTAATTGGTCTAACCTACCATTTCTGGGGCATCAATGAGGCCAATACTAGACTAATTCCTGCTTTTTTTACAGCTTTATCGGTGCCGCTTCTCTACCTTCTCGGTCGAGAAATTTTTCCGGCTCGTTTGCCAGCTTTACTGTCGGCCTTGATCTATTTAACTCTTTTACCGGTGGTGCGCCATGGCCGTTTAGCCATGTTGGATGGAGCGGTATTGTGTTTTGAAATCCTGATGTTTGTCTGTTTACTGCGCTCACGGCGCGATTTACGCTGGTCTGTGGGGGCGGGGTTAGGATTTGCCCTCCTTTGTCTGACTAAGGGTATTATGGGGCTATTATTGGCGGGTATCGGCTTTATTTTTCTGCTCTGGGATACCCCCCGGTTATTAACGTCTGCCTATTTTTGGTCGGGTTGGTTGTTGGGAGCAACCCCCGCTTTTGCCTGGTATAGCGCCCAATTTTGGCACTACGAGCGGGAGTTTCTCGATTCCCTTTTTGTTCAACAGTTAAAGCGAGTTAGTGACGATCTGGACAATCATCGCGGACCGTTTTGGTATTATCTGCTGGAAATTCTTAAATATAGTTGGCCTTGGTTAATTTTCTCGGTTTGGGGTTTACGTTTAGCCCGTCAGGAACATCTCTACAGTTGGGCGAAGTTACTGTTAGTTTGGACGGGTGTTTATTTGTTGGTGGTCTCGGTAATGGCGACCAAATTGCCTTGGTATATTCTGCCGATCTATCCGGCCTTGGCTTTAGCGGCCGGTTATGCCTTGGCGCAAGTGGGTAATCTTCCCATTGATCGCCCCTATCATCCAATCTGGTCAATTATTCTGGGTATTATCGGCGTTGGGGCGGGTTTATTAGCTTTAATGGTCTATTTTCCGGGTAATTTTGCCGCTATCGAACCTATCCATCCCTTAATTCTTTTAACCTTATTGTCACTTTCCTTGACCATGGTGACAACGGCGATTTTGTTAGCTCGGCGCTCGGAACAATTCAGCGTGGTTTTACTCTGGGGAATGTTGGTTTCTTTGTTTATTTTTGTCAATTCTCCCCTGTGGATCTGGGAATTAAATGAGAATTTCCCCGTCAAACCGGTGGCGAGTTTAGTGCAGAAATATGTGCCGGCCGATCACCCTGTTTATATTGCTTTTGCCTACGAGCGCCCCTCGTTAAATTTTTATAGTGGTCGTCGGGTTTTTCCCCTTGCTGCTGAAGAATTAATCAATTATTGGCAAAGTCACAAGCAACCTTACCTGATTATCGATCGTCAAACCAAAGAAGCTACTGATTTAGGAGGATTAAAGGCGATCGTATCTACGGATTCCGGTTGGTTTTTGGTGACAAAGCAGTAGTGAGGTTAATTTTGTGCATACTTTCGATAGCAAATTAGCTGAGACTTTAACTTGCTGGCTTCAAATAAGTAGTCGTGCAAAATTAATTTCCTAGTCGAGACTCCGAGACTCCGAGACTCCGAGACTCCGAGACTCCGAGACTCCGAGACTCCGAGACAGCTATTAGGGATCGGATTTGAGTTTTCAGCTTAGGTACATATTACAAAAATTTTACAAGTTGCGTTAAAATCACCCCTAGCGATGAAACGCAACACTTTTGTAATTGTTGAAACCGAGATTAATATGCTAAATAGGTCAATTACGGCCGAGAAAACCGAGGAATTCGCTCCTGCTGACCTGCAAGACTTGCTAGACTGTACCGATAGCTTTGTTAACCGTCATATTGGACCGACGGAGACGGAAATCGAGAAAATGCTGGCGGTTTTGGGTGTTGCTACCCTTGAGGAGTTAATCGCTAAAACTGTCCCGTCAGGAATTCGTTTACAAAAAAGCCTTAATCTAGCACCTGCCTTGAGTGAATACGCCGCTCTTGCCCAATTAAAAGCGATTGCCTCCAAAAATCAGGTATTTCGCTCCTTTATTGGCATGGGCTACCATGACTGTATCACCCCGCCGGTAATTCTCCGCAACATTTTAGAAAATCCGGGTTGGTACACCGCCTATACTCCCTATCAAGCGGAAATCGCCCAAGGACGCTTAGAAGCTCTCTTAAACTTCCAAACTCTCATCACTAGCTTAACCGGTCTGGAAATTGCTAACGCTTCCCTCCTCGATGAAGGAACAGCAGCTGCGGAAGCGATGAGTATGAGTTATGGACTGTGTAAAACTAAAGCCAATGCTTTCTTTATCTCTAGTAGTTGCCATCCCCAAACGATTGAAGTTGTTAAAACCAGAGCGATTCCTTTAGGTATTGATATTATTATCGAGGATCATCGTCTCTTTGACTTTCAAACGCCGATTTTTGGCGCATTATTACAATATCCAGCCACCGATGGCGTAATTTATGACTATCGGCAATTTATCGCCAAAGCGCAGGAAAATGGGGCTTTAGTCACCGTTGCCGCCGATATTCTCAGTTTAGCCCTGTTGACTCCCCCCGGCGAATTGGGGGCTGATATTGCCGTGGGTAGCAGTCAACGCTTTGGGGTTCCCTTGGGTTATGGGGGTCCCCATGCCGCTTATTTTGCCACCAAAGATGCCTATAAACGTAGCATTCCGGGGCGCATTGTCGGGGTATCGAAGGATAGTCAGGGTAAACCCGCACTGCGTTTAGCTTTGCAAACCCGCGAACAACATATCCGCCGGGATAAAGCCACCAGTAATATTTGTACCGCACAGGTGTTACTAGCGGTGATTGCTTCCATGTACGCGGTCTATCACGGACCGGAAGGAATCAAGAAAATCGCCCAAAGAGTGCATAAATTAACCGCTTTATTGGCAACTGGTTTAAAACAGTTGGGTTATCAAGTGGGGAAAGAACCGTACTTCGATACGCTCAAAGTTACGGTATCCACGGGAGTTAAGGATTTCCTCGCCAAGGCAAAAACCCATAAGATTAATCTGCGTTATTTTGATGAGAATAATCTAGGAATTAGTGTCGATGAAACCACCAGTCTCAGGGATGTGTGGGATTTATGGCAAATTTTTGCCCCCACCGAGGAATTACCCTTTACCGCAGCCGAATTAGTCGAGAAAATTAGCCTAGAATTACCCGCTAATTTAACCCGTACCAGTGCCTATCTTACCGAACCGGTGTTCAATCGTTACCACTCGGAAACGGAATTACTCAGATATCTACACCGTCTGGAAACAAAGGATCTAGCCTTAAATACTTCCATGATTCCCCTCGGTTCCTGTACGATGAAACTCAATGCCGTAGCGGAGATGATTCCAGTAACTTGGGCAGAATTCGGCAAATTACACCCTTTTGCACCGATTGACCAAGCAGAAGGCTATCAACTGCTCTTTCAACAGTTAGAGACTTGGTTAGGGGAAATTACCGGATTTGATGGCATTTCCCTACAACCGAACGCTGGTTCTCAGGGAGAGTATGCCGGTTTACAGGTAATCCGAGCCTACCATGAAAGTCGCGGTCAAGGTCATCGTCAGATTTGCTTAATTCCTGAGTCCGCTCACGGGACTAATCCTGCCAGCGCTGTTATGTGTGGTATGAAAGTAGTGGCGGTTAATTGCGATTCTCGGGGCAATATTGATATTGATGACCTGAAAACTAAGGCCCAGAAGCATCAGGATAATCTAGCGGCTTTGATGGTGACGTATCCTTCCACTCACGGCGTTTTTGAACAGGGAATTAGCGAAATTTGTGCCTTGATTCATCAATACGGTGGTCAAGTGTATATGGATGGAGCCAATATGAATGCTCAGGTGGGTTTATGTCGTCCGGCGGATTTTGGCGCGGATGTCTGTCACTTGAATCTCCATAAAACTTTCTGTATTCCCCACGGTGGTGGCGGACCCGGCATGGGACCAATCGGAGTAAAATCCCATTTAGTGCCTTTTCTGCCCGATGTTTCCCTGGTTTTGGCGAAATTATCCCCAGAAACCGCTAACGGTAAGCATCAGGACTCGATTGGGGCAATTTCGGCCGCGCCTTGGGGTAGTGCCAGCATTTTGGTGATTTCTTGGATGTATATCGCTATGATGGGGGCAGCCGGCTTGAAAAAAGCGACAGAAGTGGCAATTTTGAACGCTAATTATATGGCTTTTCGTCTGGAGTCGGCCTATCCGGTGTTATTTAAGGGTAGCGCGGGAACGGTTGCCCACGAGTGCGTGATTGATTTACGTCCCCTGAAAAAACAGGCCGGCATCGAGGTGGAAGATGTGGCAAAACGCTTGATGGATTTCGGTTTCCATGCGCCGACGGTTTCTTGGCCCGTGGCGGGTACAATGATGGTGGAACCCACGGAAAGCGAATCTTTGGGCGAATTAGACCGTTTTTGTGAAGCTTTGTTAACTATCTATCAAGAAGTACAAGCGATCGCTAATGGGAGCATGGATCCCCACGATAATCCCTTGAAAAATGCCCCCCACACAGCCGCAGTTGTAACTGCCGATGATTGGAGTCGTCCCTATTCCCGTCAACAGGCAGCTTACCCGCTTTCTTGGCTAAAAGATTATAAATTCTGGCCGGTAGTGGGACGGGTTGATAATGCCTACGGGGACAGAAATCTGGTTTGTTCCTGTGAGGGTATGGACGCTTATAAGTAATCGTAATTCCTTGATAATATTTGGTGGGGTAGTTGCAAATTACCCCGCTTTTTTCTGGTTTTTCGGAACTTGATCCGTAAAATTAAGTACCTCTTGTGCCACTCGCTCACAACTGCCTACTGTTCCTAAACCGGCCTTGGTTTCTGCGTATTCATCTAACATTTTTTGCCGACGTTGCTGATTTAATAATAAATCTAGACATTCCTGCATAATTCTCTCTGGGTTAGCTTCCTCTTGTAATAATTCGGGAACAATTTCTCGCATTAAAACTAAATTTACCGGTGATACAAATGGTACAGAAAACTTCATAATATTGCGGGCAATCCAAGCAGTAACTGCACTTAAACGGTAAACCACCACCTGCGGCACATTTAACAAAGCAATTTCGAGATTAACTGTACCAGACTTAGCCACAGCCAGATCGGCTGCGGCAATCGCTTCTAAAGTCTGATCTCGTTCCATAATCACCGCATTTAATCCATATTCCTTCACTAATTCTCGCATTTTTGGTTCGTATAAAGCTAAGGGAACGGGAATTAAAAACTTAATATCGGGAATTTTTTCCTGTAATTTTTTAGCAGCAGCGCACACCGTCGGCACGAGATATTTAAACTCCTGTTGACGGGAAGCGGGTAACAAAGCGATCACCGTTTCTTCGGGTTTTATTGCCCATTTTTGCCGCATTTCTTGGCGATTGGGAGCATTTGCCATACGATCAACTAAAGGATGTCCCACCCAAGTTACTGGTAAACCTTTTGTTTCAAAAAAACGGGCTTCGGCAGGAAAAATTGCCAATAATTTATCGGTGACGGCGATTAATTTTTCCGTATTAAATAACTTTTCTGCTGTGGCCCTGAGTTTAGCTGAGGGAATATTTTCTTCTGACCAAATCCACACCTGCGGGGCAATATAATAAATTATTGGCACTTGGGGAATAATTTTTTTAGCCGATTGACCGATCGCCACATTTGCCCCCACATAATCAATTAAAATAATGATATCAGGGGGATGATCTCTAAAAAACTCTTTTGCTCGTTTTTGTAGTTGTAAAGTTGGCCAAATAAAGGGGATAGATTCAATTAATCCCATGGCAGCCAGTCGAGTGGTTTTACCCAACATTTTCGCTCCAGCTAATTCCATGCGATCGCCACCTAAGGCAAAAATTTCTAACTCAATTGCCTGGGTTTTAGCTAGTTTAAAAAGGGATTCAATCAGCATGGCTGCCTGTAAATCACCCGATACCTCACCCGTGCTAATAAATATACGCATTTGGATAATTATTTGATAATAAAAGAATTCAGGAGTCGGTCGTCAGGAGTCGGGAGATAGGAGTCAGGATTGCTGGAGATAGGAGTCAGGAGACACGAGATTATTTTTATTTATTCTTCCCACTTCCCCACTTCCCCATCACCCCACACCCTACACCCCACACCCTACACCCCACACCCCACACCCTACACCCCACACCCCACTCCCCACACCCCACTCCCCACTTCCCCACTTCCCCATCACCCCACTCCCTGTTCCTCAATCAATAAATTATTTCCCCGGAATTAAACCGCGGCGTTTTTCTCCGGTGGTAGAGGATTGTAAAAATTGACAGAGATGTTGAACATGGGGGTTATCGGTTAAGAGAGAAACTTGTTCTAAAGCCTCCTGAAGATTTATATTAGAACGATAGATAATCCGAAAAGCTTTTTTCAGTAAAGCTAAATCTTCATCGGTAAAACCTGCTCTTTGTAACCCGACTAAATTAAGAGTTCGCACGCGACAGGGATTGCCTTCCACTAAAGTAAAAGGGGGAACATCGCGATCAATACGACTCATTCCTCCTAACATGGCCATTTTGCCAATATGAACAAATTGATGTACTCCTAAAACTCCCCCGATAACTGCTTTTGATTCGATCTGGACATGACCAGCCAAGGCGACACTATTAGCGATAATAATGTTATCTTGCAAAATACAATTATGGGCAACGTGAACATAGGCCATTAATAAATTATTACTGCCAATTTGGGTAACTTCTCCCGTATCCGTGGCGCGATTAATCGTGACAAACTCGCGAATTTGGTTATGATCACCAATTTCTACACTACTTTCGCCACCTTTATACTTTAAATCCTGTGGTTCATTACCAATAACAGCCCCGGAAAAAATATGATTACCCTTGCCAATTTTGGTCGGACCCTCAATGACCACATGGGCATCAATAATTGTATCAGCTTCAATTTCCACATTGGCCCCGATCACAGCATAGGGACCAACTTTAACCTTGGGAGCAAGTTTTGCCGACGGATGGATAACCGCAGTGGGGTGAATTAACGTATTCAAAGGGAAGTCTCCCGCGCTCAACTTCGTCACTGTATGAATCATGGTATAGCTTATCCTATATTGGACAGATTGTGATCAAGATTGATAGCGGTTGCTTGCGGAGGGGACGACTTTAATGGGGAACCAGAACCCGATAAACTATTAACCAGATTCTCTTGATTCCTTCGTCCCTCCCATCCTGATAAAAAATATATGAGCAATAATAGACCTAAAATTATAGTCTTAGATGACGACCCGACAGGTTCCCAAACAGTCCATAGTTGTCTGTTATTGATGCGGTGGGATGAAGATACTCTCCGCTTGGGATTGGCAGATAATGCGCCAATTTTCTTTGTTTTGACCAATACTCGCGCTTTAACCCCCGAAAAAGCCGAGTCTGTCACGCGAGAAGTCTGTCATAACCTGAAAACTGCCTTAACTAAAGAGGGAATCGAGGATTTTTTGGTGGTTAGTCGTTCCGATTCTACCCTGCGCGGGCATTATCCGATCGAAACTGATGTTATTGCCGAAGAATTGGGCGGTTTTGATGCACATTTCCTGATTCCAGCCTTTTTTGAGGGGGGGAGAATCACTCGCGATAGTATTCACTATTTAATCATCGATGGCGT
Organism: Microcystis sp. M_QC_C_20170808_M9Col; assembly: GCF_007095495.1. Classification (NCBI taxonomy): domain Bacteria; kingdom Bacillati; phylum Cyanobacteriota; class Cyanophyceae; order Chroococcales; family Microcystaceae; genus Microcystis; species Microcystis sp. M_QC_C_20170808_M9Col. The sequence continues at coordinate 23,967 of NZ_SFBZ01000269.1, forward strand.
TCCCACTCCCGTCCACGAGACGGAATTCGCTCGCGATTCGGTTTTTGCCTACCATTACAGTTATCTGCCGGATTATGTGGAGGAGAAAACGAAAGGTAAAATTAAAGCAGATGATGTGGAAAGATTTTTACTGGCAGATATCCGTCAAGGTAGTTTAGAACGACTGCAAAAGCTCAAAAATAATCAATGTGGGGTGGTAGATGGGGAAACTCAAGCGGATCTCGATCGCTTTGCTGGAGATATTTTAACCGCCGCAGGGGCCGGAAAAAAATTTTTATTCCGTAGTGCCGCCAGTATTTTAACTTCTTTGGCTAATTTAGGAACTCAACCGATCGCTTCCGAATCTATGGGTAAGTATAAGCCCACGGGGGAAGCCGGGGCAATTATCGTCGGTTCCCACGTCAAAAAAACTACCCAACAATTAGATGAACTGCTTCAACAACCCAACACCGTCGCAGTCGAAATCGATGTGACGGCATTGCGCGATCGTCCTGAGCAACGAGATCAACTCTTAGCACAAGCTCTGGAAAAAGTCAAGCTTATTCACAAAAATAAACAAACCCCCGTGATCTATACCAGTCGGCAAGAGTTAACCTTTGCTTCTGTGCAGAAACGCCTTGATTTTGGGGTTGCCGTCTCCACTCTGTTAATGGACATTGTTAAGGGTTTACCCAGTGACATCAGTTTTTTAATCAGTAAAGGCGGAATTACCTCTAATGATGTCTTAAGTACGGGTTTAAGCCTGCAATCGGCCCGTTTACTCGGTCAGATTCTCCCCGGTGTCTCCATGGTTCGTACAGCAGCCGATCATCCCCTCTTTCCTAATTTACCTGTGGTTCTTTTCCCGGGTAACGTCGGTGATGTCCAAGCTTTGGCCACAGTTTATCAACGTTTGTGTCAATAGGAGGCAATCAGTGATCAGTGATTAGTGATCAGTTATCAGTGAGCAGATGTGAGTTTTCAGTTCACTGATTACTGAAAAAAAGCTCCCCTCTCCCTTCTCTCCCCTCCCCAATTCATAATTCATAATTCCTAATTCCCACTGCTGCCGGCTGCTCAAGGTTCATAATTAAAGAAACATCTATACTGATAGCTGGTTAATTTTTATGAAAACTGTTGCCGATACGGACCTGCAAAGGCTAGAAGACTTAATTATCAACGGACAAAAAGCGATCGAGACTCGTTTCACGGCGATCGAGACTCGTTTCACGGCGATCGAGAATAGTATCGTCGAAATTAAGGCTGATATTAAGGAAATCAAGCAAGATGTTAAATCCCTAGAGATAGGACAGGCAAAATTAACCGAAAGAGTCGAAGGGATGGATAATCGCCTCAAAATAGTTGAGGGCAGTCAAAAAAATCAAATTTGGGCATTGATGACCATTTTAGGCGGTTCACTGATTACCGCTTCCGTCGGTTTGCTGATCGCTATTTTGCGCTTTGTCTTGTTTAAGTAAAAAATTATGGCCATAGATGAAACTGAAACCGAAATAAATCAAGAAATCGACCTAGAAACCGAAAAAATTGAGCCATCAGCCTCGGTAATAGAGAGATACGCCCAAATCCACCTAAAAAGCGAGGGTGAGAAATTGGTGCTAATTTTGCCCAAAACCGGCGCCGGGGAGACAAGTCAGGATTGGACAGATATCTTGACAGGATTAAAATATTATCTCCGTAATAGCGGCCAAAACTGCCCCGCTAGAACACCAGTACACCTACGGGCCAATGATCGCCTGATGGATACGCGCCAACTACAAGCGATCGCCACCATTTTAGACAGTGCCGAATTACCCCTGCATACCATCCAAACCCAAAGAAGACAAACCGCAGTAGCAGCGGCAACCATGGGTTACAACGTCGAACAAATGCGCTCGAATCCCACGGTTTTCGGGGACGAGCAACCGCTGCCATCCCTCCTCGCCGAACCTTTGTACTTAAAAACCACCCTGCGATCGGGTGTAGAAATCCGTCACCCGGGTACAGTTATAGTCATGGGCGATGTCAACCCCGGCGGATCGATCGTCGCTGATGGCGATATATTAGTTTGGGGCGGTTTACGCGGTGTGGCCCATGCTGGATTCCGCGGCGATCGAGCAGCGGTAATTATGGCCCTGCGAATCGACTTAACTCAACTGAGGATCGCTGAATTAGTGGCACGCACCCCGGCTGTGAATAGCGATCGCATGGAACCAGAAATTGCCTGTATCAGCGAAGGAGGAATCCGCATCATTGGGGCTTATAATTTTTCCAGAACCTACACCTTTAAAGATCAAGTGGGATGGGTCGAAAAAAAGTGATCAGTCACCAGTAAACAGTGATCAGTGACCAGTGATCAGTAAACAGTGATCAGTAAACAGTGATCAGTAAACAGTGATTCAGTGACTGGTAAAAATAGCGATTAACTGCGTTGAAACGAAAAACTCGATAAAACTGATAACTGATAACTGATAACTGATAACTGATAGCTGATAACTGATAGCTGATAACTGATAACCGGTAACTGATAACTGATAACTGATAACTGATAACTGATAACTGATAACTGATATAAATTATGGCTCGTGTAATTGTGGTGACATCGGGAAAGGGGGGAGTTGGTAAAACGACAGTAACGGCGAACTTAGGTTCAGCCTTATCTCAATTAGGCTGTCGAGTCGCCCTTGTCGATGCCGATTTCGGACTGAGAAATCTCGATTTATTGTTAGGATTAGAACAGCGTATCGTTTATACTGCCCTCGATGTGGTGGCGGGAGATTGTAGTCTTGATAAAGCTTTAGTTAAGGATAAAAGACAGGAAAATCTGGTCTTATTACCAGCGGCACAAAATCGCACCAAAGAGGCAATTACTGCCGAGCAAATGAAGGATTTAGTCGCTCAATTGTCAAAAAGTTATGACTATGTATTGATTGATTGCCCGGCAGGAATTGAAATGGGTTTTCGCAATGCGATCGCCGCTGCCCAGGAAGCGATCATCGTTACTACTCCGGAAATGTCGGCGGTGAGAGATGCCGATCGCGTGGTGGGATTACTAGAAAGCGAAGATATTAAGAGTATCCGTCTGATTGTCAACCGGCTGCGGCCAGAAATGATCCAACTGAATCAGATGATCAGCGTCGAGGACATTCTCGACTTATTGGTAATTCCCCTGTTGGGGATTATTCCCGACGATCAAAGAATTATTATTTCCACTAATAAAGGAGAACCATTAGTATTAGAGGAGAAGACTTCTCTCCCCTCTATGGCCTTTAGAAACATTGCCCAGCGTTTACAGGGTCGCGATGTGCCGTTTCTAGATTTAATGGCCGGTCAAGAAGGTTTTCTTACTCGTCTGCGTCGTCGCTTGTTTGGGCCTTAAACTCTCTCATCTCAACCCCTTAACCTACTATGAATGACCTGATCGATAAACTTCTAGCATGGCGCGGTTCGGGCAAAAGTGGCGACCAAGCTAAAAAACGCTTAAAACTTATTCTGGCCCATGATCGCGCCGATCTTAGTCCCGAACTTCTCAATATGATGCGTCAAGAAATCTTAGAAGTGGTCAGTCGTTATCTTGATATCGACACCGAGGAAACCGAGTTGCTCCTAGAAAGTGACCAACGGACTACAGCCCTGATTGCTAATTTTCCGATTCGTCGCATTAAACGCCGTCCTTTAACCGAGAAATTGCCATGAAAACTCAACCGATCGAGCTTTGGCTTAGTCTAGCGGTCAGTCCCTTTCTTTTATCCTACTTGGGACTACGTTCTATTAATAATTGGTTGATAGAAGTCGGGAAAGACAGCGAGGAAATCTTTCGGGGCGATCGCTTGCCGCTGCTCAATATTCCCGATCAGTTACCGGTCAACAGTGACCAATAATCCAAGAAAAAAGTCCTTTTGCCCCCTGAAAAGAGGCAAAAATAGTGAAATTTTTGTTAAAAATAGGAAAAAATGTGATTCTTTGGGATATAATCTCATTTCTGACCAACCCTAAGAACTAATCCCGATAGATCAGCAATTGAATTACAGCGTTTTTCATTTCAACAAAGTACATCCCGATATATCAGGGAACAGGGGATAGGGATTTAGGGAGATAGGGATTTAGGGAGATAGGGAAATTTCAGCCCCACTGCCCCACTACCCCAACACCCCACTCCTGACTCCTGACTCCTGACTCCTGACTCCTAACTCCTTTTCACTTTTTACTGAAATTATGAGCGTCCTTGTCCCCTCGACCGAAACCGAACAGGATATTTTCACCACTTCCAACCTGTTTCTGCAGCAAAGACTGAAATTAATCGAAGATTTATGGAAAGAAGTCTTAGTCTCCGAATGTGGTCAAGAATTAGTCGATTTACTGGAATTACTGCGCCATCTCTGTTCTGAGGAAGGACAAGTGACCGATGATAGTCCGGAAGCAATGATCGCCAAAATGATCGAAGACTTGGAACTAGGGGAAGCGATCAAAGTTACCCGCGCTTTTGCCCTCTATTTCCAGTTAATAAATATAATCGAACAACACTACGAACAAAGGGATCAGCAACTACTGCGACGGACGGTGATCGGGGAAGAAAACGAAAGTCCCAAGGCTGACCCAACGCAAAAAAGCATTTTAGCCACCATTGTCGGGGCCGATTGGCTAGAAAAAACCCTGAACGAGTCCGATCACTCCGGCCCAAAATCGGGACTATTTCACTGGTTATTTCCCTATCTCAAACAGGTTAACGTCCCTCCCCAAGAAATTCAGCGTCTTCTCGATCAGTTAGATATTCGTCTGGTTTTCACGGCCCACCCCACAGAAATTGTCCGTCATACCATTCGCATTAAACAGCGCCGTATCTCAGGCATTCTCGAAAAACTCGACCAAGCAGAAGAAATCTTTCGCAGTATGGGGTTAACTAACTCCAGAGAAGCACAAACAGTCACCAAACAGTTAAAAGAAGAAATTCGTTTTTGGTGGCGAACAGATGAACTACACCAATTTAAACCCACCGTCGTCGATGAAGTGGATTATGCCCTGCACTACTTCGATGAAGTTCTCTTTGATTCCCTACCCCAGTTAACCCTGCGTCTGCAGCAAAGCCTACAATCCTCCTTTCCCCGTTTACAAGCGCCGAAAAATAACTTCTGTCGCTTCGGTTCTTGGGTGGGGGGAGATCGGGATGGCAATCCCTCCGTTACCCCCGAAGTCACCTGGAAAACCTGCTGTTATCAGCGCAATCTCGTTATTAAAAAATATCTCGATGCTATTCGCGACCTGACCAGTATTTTAAGTGCCTCCCTGCACTGGTGTCACGTCTTGCCGGAGTTACTGGACTCCCTGGACAGAGATAAACAGCAAATGCCCGAAATCTATAGCCAGTTAGCAATCCGCTACCGTCAGGAACCCTATCGCCTCAAATTGGCCTTTATTCAAAAACGTCTGGAAAATACGCGTGATCGCAATGATCGCCTCAATGACCCGGAAGAACGACAATTATTAACTAAACTCAACGAAACCAACATCTATCGCTCCGGTTCCGAGTTTTTAGCCGAATTACAGCTATTAAAGCGCAGTCTCTTGCAAACCGGTCTTTCCTGTCAAGAACTCGATCGACTGATCGCCCAAGTAGAGATTTTTGGCTTTGTCCTGACTCAGTTAGATTTTCGGCAGGAATCCACCCGTCACGCCGAATGTATCGAAGAAATCGCCGAATATCTCGGAGTTTTACCCAAACCCTACGGTCAATTAAGCGAATCAGAAAAAATCGCCTGGTTAGTGGGGGAATTAAAAACCCGTCGGCCCTTAATTCCCCGGGAAATGCCCTTCTCGGAAAGAACCTGCGAAACCATTGAAACCCTGCGAGTTTTAAGAAGTCTGCAAGGGGAATTCGGTCTGGAAATCTGCCAAACCTACATTATCAGCATGACCAACGAGGCCAGCGATGTGCTAGAAGTGCTGTTATTAGCCCAAGAAGCCGGTTTATACGACCCCGCCACTAGCCGCAGTTCCCTCCGCATCGTTCCCCTCTTTGAAACCGTCGATGACCTCAAACACGCCCCCGGCATCATGCAGACTTTGTTTGAATTGCCCCTCTATCGGGCAGCCCTAGCCGGCGGTTACGACCATTTAGCGGCTTTAAACGGGGAGGACGTGACCCCGGAACCTGCCATCTTGGAACCGAGTAATTTACAGGAGATTATGGTGGGTTACTCCGATAGTAATAAAGATTCCGGCTTTTTGAGCAGTAATTGGGAAATTCATAAGGCCCAGAAGGCTTTACAAAAAACCGCTAAACAATACGGCGTGAATCTACGTCTTTTTCATGGCCGGGGCGGTTCCGTCGGTCGGGGTGGTGGACCGGCCTACGCCGCTATCCTCGCCCAACCCCGGGGAACGATTAACGGTCGCATTAAAATCACCGAACAAGGCGAGGTTTTAGCCTCGAAATACTCTTTACCAGAATTGGCCTTGTATAACCTCGAAACCGCCGTAACGGCGGTCATACAGGCAAGTTTACTGGGCAGTGGTTTTGATGATCTCGAACCCTGGAATCGCATCATGGAGGACTTGGCCACCTGTTCACGGCAAACCTATCGCAGTTTGATTTATGAAGAACCGGACTTTTTAGACTTCTTTCTGTCCGTAACTCCCATTCCTGAAATTAGTCTTTTACAGATTAGTTCCCGACCAGCGCGCCGGAAAAGTGGTCAACAGGATTTAAGTACCCTGCGGGCAATTCCCTGGGTATTTAGTTGGACCCAAACCCGTTTTCTTTTACCGGCTTGGTATGGTTTAGGGACAGCTTTACAGATGTTTCTCGATGATTCTCCTAGCAGAAATTTGGAATTGTTACGCCATTTTTATCACAAGTGGCCTTTCTTCCAGATGGTGATTTCTAAGGCAGACATGACTCTATCAAAGGTGGATCTACAGATGGCCTATCACTACGTCAGTGAACTTTCTAAACAGGAAGATCGAGAACGTTTTCAACGTCTGTTTGAAAGGATCAAAGAGGAATATAATCGCACTAGCGAGATTGTTCTCCAGATCACCGGCGAGAAACATTTATTGGATAATGATCCGAATTTACAGCGCTCGGTGCAGTTACGCAACGGTTCGATCGTTCCCCTCGGTTTCCTACAGGTGTCTCTCCTCAAGCGTTTACGTCAATACAACAGTCAAGCTCAATCCGGTGTGATTCATTTCCGCTATTCTAAAGAGGAGTTATTAAGGGGTGCTTTAATGACGATTAATGGTATTGCCGCAGGGATGAGAAATACCGGTTGATTACAGATAATTAGGGTGTGCTGAAAAAGTGTATTGGTGGGGGCAGGGTGTGGCCCCCCCCAACCCCCCCGACATCGGGGGGGCAGGTGGGGTGTAGGGTGTAGGGATTTTGAGGGGGTCAACCACCTAATTTTCAGGGAAAAAGTCCTTGAAATTTCCCTCCGATACCCGCAATGGCTGGCACTTTTTGAGGGGAAAAAAGTCTAAAAATGTTACCCAACAAGGTTTTTAGATTTATTCAGCCAACCCTAATTAATGGTAGTTTTCGGGGGGATTGTCTTGAAGGTAATCCACCCTATTTTTGTGATTTGTCAACTTTTTGTAGAACTTCTACTAAGTTGTTATTTTTAAAGGGAAAATCACCGCTAAAATTGGGCTTTATTGCCGATTTTATCACTCAATCCCAGCTTTTGGGGGGTTCTATTGGCTAATATTACTATAGCGTTTCCTAAGCTAGTGAGGTACACATATTTTTCTTCCCTTTTGACTTTTGCCTCTTGCATGAGTGCCTAAAACCCATAACTTTTGTACCTCAGCAGACTGAAAAACGCTATATCACTTATTGACTAAAAATGAAGATTTTACCGCTAACAGTTGACAATTGATCATCGATCCCGAAGAGAAGCAATTAAGCTCCCCGGTGTGTCGGAAGATTAGAGATTGTGCCAAAATGGAGAAAGTGACCCAAGGATTACAGGTAAATTGTTAAAGAAAGGATCGAGTAACCGTGACTGATACGAACTTAGATATACTATCCTTGACCGATCCAGCGATCGCGGGGATTCTGCAAAAAGAACTGCAACGTCAAAGAGATCACCTAGAATTAATCGCTAGTGAAAACTTTACCTCCGCTGCCGTCATGGCCGCCCAGGGTTCGGTTTTAACCAACAAATACGCGGAAGGACTGCCCAAAAAACGCTACTATGGCGGTTGCGAATACATTGACGAAGCGGAACAATTAGCGATCGATCGGGTTAAACGACTATTTGGGGCAAACCACGCTAACGTACAACCCCACTCCGGCGCCCAAGCTAATTTCGCCGTTTTCCTGACCCTCTTGCAGCCCGGCGATACGATTATGGGTATGGATCTCTCCCACGGGGGTCATCTTACCCACGGTTCCCCCGTTAACGTTTCTGGGAAATGGTTCCGAGTAGTACAGTACGGAGTAAGTCCCGAAAGCGAACGCCTGGACTACGATCTCATCCTTGACATCGCCCGCAAGGAAAAACCCAAACTAATTATCTGCGGTTATTCTGCCTACTCGCGCCAGATTGATTTCGAGAAATTCCGCGCCATCGCTGACGAAGTGGGGGCCTACCTGATGGCAGATATCGCCCATATTGCCGGTTTAGTGGCCACCGGTCATCATCCTAACCCCCTACCCCACTGTGATGTGGTAACTACCACCACTCACAAAACCCTGCGCGGTCCTAGGGGGGGGTTAATTATGACCAAAGACGAGGAATTAGGCAAAAAATTCGATAAATCCGTCTTCCCCGGTACCCAAGGCGGGCCCCTAGAACACGTGGTCGCGGCGAAAGCGGTGGCTTTTGGGGAGGCCCTGAAACCGGAGTTTAAAATCTATTCGGGACAAGTAATCGCTAATGCCCAAGCTTTGGCAGGTCAGTTGAAAGCTAGAGGGATTAAAATTGTCACCGATGGTACGGATAATCACTTGATGTTACTCGATTTAAGATCCGTGGGCATGACCGGGAAAGAAGCCGATCGCTTGGTGAGTACGATCAATATTACCGCTAATAAAAACACTGTTCCCTTCGATCCCGAGTCTCCCTTTGTCACCAGTGGTCTGCGCTTGGGTTCCCCGGCTATGACCACCAGAGGACTAGGAGAAACGGAATTTATCGAGATTGGCAACATTATCGCCGATATTCTCCTTAATCCAGGGGATGAAGCCCTGAGAACTGCTTGCCGTCAACGGGTAGCGAAACTCTGTGAAAGCTTCCCCCTCTATCCCCATCTCCATATTTCCGTCCCCGCCTTGGCCTAAAACGAGAGATAATAAAAACTCATAATTGGCGATTGCCTGTCAGTTGCCAATTGTGAATTAAATCGCCCCCCAATTCCCATGTCTGGAGATTTATACTATCTAATTGCTTTTCTGATCGCCCATACCGTGGTACTTTGGAGTACCCCCCTCGTCAGAACCGTCGGACTGAAAAGCGGTTACGTCGATAAACCCAACGAAAGGAAAGTCCATGAAAAGCCCATGGTTCGACTGGGGGGAGTTTCGATTTTTGTCGGCGCTTTAACTGCCCTCCTGATCGTTTGGTGGTTGGGAGGGTTTGCCGGTTTAAACAGCGATCGAGAATGGGAAGTGTGGGGCGTAACCCTAGGCGGTTTGGGCTTTTTCCTCATCGGTCTAGCGGATGATCTTTTTAATCTTTCGCCCCTCAATCGTCTGGTAATGCAGTTTAGCGTCGCTTTTCTAGCTTGGCAAGCCGGCGTTAGGATCGATTTCCTCTCTATTCCCTTCGGCGATTTATTACAAATTCATTGGCTAAGTTTGCCAGTTACTCTCCTCTGGTTAGTGGGGATGGCTAACGCGATTAACTGGATTGACGGTTTAGATGGATTAGCGGCGGGGGTTTCGGGTATATCTGCCGTGGTGATTTTAATTGTAACTTTGGTGATGGGACAACCGGCCGCCGCTATTATCGCCGCCGCTTTAGCGGGTGGGGCCTTGGGTTTTCTGCGTTACAATTTTAACCCCGCTCAAATTTTTATGGGGGATGGTGGGGCCTATTTTATGGGTTTTACCCTGGCGGGTGTGGCGGTGATTGGATTGGCTAAAACCACTGCTGTGACTACTGTTGCCGTTACCGCCGTCCTATTGCCCTATCTCATCCTCGCAGTTCCTCTCCTCGATATGTCCACGGTGATTATTTCCCGTCTCAAACGCGGAAAATCCCCTTTTGTGGCTGATAAACGTCATTTACACCATCGTTTACTGAAAGCGGGTATCTCTCACCGTCTGACAGTATTATTTATCTACGCCCTAACTCTCTGGGTGGGCAGTTTAGCCCTCGGTTTCTCCAATGTTCCCAGTGGTTGGGGTTTTGCCTTTGGTGCAACTCTCCTCCTCGGTTACGTCGGTTGGCAAGTCTGGCGCAATCGTGGCAGTGAACCGTAAGCCATCTTAAACTAGAAAAAAGATTAATAATTAAGATAGCGGCAGGATAACTCTGGGAGTTTAGCAAATGTCTAACGAAACCGTAACTTATTCCCTTGAAACGGTCCTCAAGGAAATCAAAGACAGCATCAAGGAAGTCAACCAGAAAGCTGATAGAATCGATCAACGTCTGACAAAATTAGAAATCGGACAGGCAGAACTTAAAGGAGAAATTAAAGCTTTAGATGAGCGACTAAGCACAAAAATTGACGGATTGACCGCTAAAGTTGCCTATCAAGAGTTTACTAATCGAGGCATTTTGATCGCCCTTGTTGTTGCTATTTTAGGAGGAGCCGCTAAACTTTTTGGATTTATTGGCAACCCCTAGAAGTTGCCCTTAGCATCATAAATTTTTTCTATCTTATTTGGCTCTTCGGTAATTGTTATGCAATGGACGGGGGTTATAAGGGATGTAACCCTTATATAGAAAGGCATTTAGCGATTTTTGTCAATTGTTTTTTATCTAGAGCGAACTAATCAATTAAGTCTCTTGCCAGATAAGGATTTAGTCGATTTATGCCCCCCTATCGAACAAAGTTATCAAAAGTAGGAGTTTAGCAAATGTCTAACGAAACCGTAACTTATTCCCTTGAAACTGTCCTGACAAGGATTGAGGGAAAAATCGACTCTTTACAAAGAGATGTTAATGAGCGTCTCACTAAGCTAGAGATAGGACAATCAGAAATAAGAGGGGATATTAAAGCCCTAGATTCTAAAGTTATGGAAATAGAAAAGCGTATTGACGACCTGAATGTACGGGTGAATATTAGCACTAATGGGTTTCTTGGCATTGTCGGAATTTTGGTGACAGGAATACTAGGCATTCTGGGAAAAATCGTCTTTTTCCCTAATCCCTAAAAGTTATCCTTAGTCGTGCATATCGGCAATTTTGATGCCTTGTCGATTAGAGAAAAAATCAGCAAAAGTAGGAGTTTAGCAAAATGTCTAACGAAACCGTAACTTATTCCCTAGAAGCAGTCCTGACAAGGATTGAGGGAAAAATCGACTCTTTACAAAGAGATGTTAATAAGCTAGAGATAGGACAATCAGAAATAAGAGGGGATATTAAAGCCCTAGATTCTAAAGTTATGGAAATAGAAAAGCGTATTGACGACCTGAATGCACGGGTGAATATTACTACTAATGGGTTTCTTGGCATTGTCGGAATTTTGGTGACAGGAATACTAGGCATTCTGGGAAAAATCGTCTTTTTCCCTAATACCTAAAAGTTATCCCTAATGGTAATTCGTCCAGATTTGTTTACTCTACAATTTTCAAGGATACAGAGAAAAACAATCTGCAAAAATCCCTCTTTCCTTTCTCCTCTCTGCGACTGTAGCGCCTCTGCGTGAAACAAAAAATATAACACTCATGCCCTAATCACAGTAATTCTATATTGATTTTCTGTCACCACAACTTCAGTGGATAATCTTTCTTCCATTGGTAAAGCATTTTTCCTCCTATCAAAGATAAATAACCAACCAAAATCTAAACCCAAACGCCCTAAATAAGACTCTAATTGTTCGATCCCATCAGCTTGAGGATCGCGTTTTTTATCCCGCCATACTTTTAATTCAATCCCTAAAATTACATCTTTATAACTCAGACATAAATCCATTCTATCGCTACCAATTGCATATTCCCTTTCTAAAACTCCCCC
>NZ_SFBZ01000027.1:0-21578 GCF_007095495.1 Microcystis sp. M_QC_C_20170808_M9Col
GAGAATTCTTGTCCATTAAGAAATGTTACAAATTACATGGGTACATTAAGAAAAGTTAAGGGGGTGTATCCATTGATGGATAAGGGTTTTCGGCTGTTATGGTATATATGTATGGGGAAGTTCAGTTATATGTCCACATTCCCGAAAGCGCAATCACCCCTATTATACCTACCCCCACAGATAGCAATCTCTGGCGTTGTTGTGTCGCCTTCTTCTGTCGCTCTAACTTTTGCTGGCGTTGCCTCTGAACTTCCCGAATCGCTTGTTGGATAAATTCAGCCGGAATCCGCACTTCTTTGGCAGCGGCTACTAATTCCGACTCGGCGAAGCTCTGCGTGTAATCAGCATAGTATCGCGAGGCAAGTTCTAGCACCTCTGGCACAATTTCTTCAGGAATGCGAATTTCTTTGTCGTTCATGGCTAATCTTAGAAAATTTCCCAGAGATTCACGGTGTTCGATCACAAACGGCCATTACCAACTGTCCCCAGCACCACCGCCGCCGCTATCTCCACCACCAAAACTACTGCCGCCACTATCTCCGTCACTAAAACTACTGCCGCCGCTATCTCCACCACTAAAAATACGGCCGCCGCTATCTCCACCACTAAAAATACGGCCGCCGCTATCTCCACCGCTAAAACTAACACTGCTGCTAACTACATTGTTATTAGGGATGGGTAGAGGAAGGCGAGGAATTATTTCTTCCCTTTCTTGGCAATAACCACAGCACTGACAGATGGAGATAATGCGGCGTTTCCCCTCTTGATATTGGGTTGCTGGTTGCAGAATTGTTTCTTGTTGCTTCATGGTCAATTCTTGACAAGTTGGACAAGATTCATATTGTTGGGAACTACTGACATTAGCACGTATGTGAAAAGCTGGTTTACTGAGAGAAGAACAGCAATTAGGACACTGCCAGCCTTGAAAATTAATACTGCCAATATCTTGTGCAATTCTCTCTGTTTCACTGAGATAAGGCAGTACTTCGGTTAAATCCAGGAGTTTTAGGGGTTGCTGACATATAGCACAATGTAACCGTCCTCCCAAGCAATTTTTGGTGCGTGATCGGCCATTGGGTTCAATATACACGAGTCGAAAAATCAATATCAGGTAAATAACCGAACCGCCGCCAATAGCAACACCTAACCACATCCAGAAACGTTCTCCTCGGCTATTATTCTGGGGGGTATCTTGAGTCAACTCTTTACTCAAGGATGGTTCTAAGGAGACAATTATGGCTCTGGTCCCTGCCAAAGTCCCGCCATCAAAATCTTTTTGCCGGAAGCGCGGCGTTATCTGTGTCTTGATAATATTGCCAACTTTCCCATCGGGTAAAATCCCCTCTACTCCATATCCTGTCTCAATTTCCACGCGGCGGTCTTTGACTGAAATCAAAAATAGCACGCCGTTATCTTGGCCTTTTTTGCCAATTTTCCAATAGTTGAAAAGGTTGGTCGTAAACTCTTTAGGAGAGGCGGCGGGAGCAGTTTCCGGTACAGTTACCACTGCTATTTCCGCTCCGTTTTTGGCTTCTAACCGAGCGATCATCTGGTTCAGTTGGGTTTCTGTTTCCGGTTGAAGAATCTCGGCTTTATCTGTCACCCATCCCCCGGAAACTTGTCGAGGATTGGGTACTTCTTGAACCGTCAGAGCTAGACCAGGACAAGGAACTAGGAAAAAAGCTACGCAGAGCGAACCGAGCCAAATAACTGGATGAGGTTTAAATGCTAAAGCTTTCATGACTTTAACCCCCAGTAAATAGAGATTTGTGCCTTTCTGTTGCTGTATGGTGACAGAAAGGCACTCTCGAACCATATCGCTGCTTCTATTATATTAGACTCCAGCTAAAAACCCTGCTCCCTCACTGACAAAAAATTTCTTCAAACCAATTAATAGCCCGATTTGCCAAGGCTTCTAGGGAATATTTTTGCTCGACTACTGCACGACAAAAATATCGATCGATCTGGTTTAAATTTTTAATTCCTGTAACTAATCCCTCGATACTATCGGGTTCAACTAAAAAACCAGTTTTTCCATCTTCGATAATTTCTACCGGACCACCGCGACGATAGGCAACTACGGGAACACCACAGGCTAAAGCTTCAATAGCCACGTTACCAAAAGCCTCAAGCCAGCGCGGGGTCATCAACAGGCCAAAACAGTCGCCTAGCTCTTTTTGTAGGCTCTCGGTGGGCAAAAACCCGCGATAATCGACTAAATCGAAACTATAGGTATCCTGTAAATTTTGCCAGTAGAGAGGATCGGAAATATGACCGAAAACCCGTAAAGGGACACCTAACTGTTGACAAGCTGCGATCGCATCTTCCAAAGCCTTTTCCGGGGCAATCCGTCCCACCCAGGCTAGACAGGGGGAAGGATCGTCCCGAAACTGATACAAAGATACGTCTAAACCATTAGCCAAACAGCGATAGGGGGGAGAGAGGGAGAAAGTTTCTGCTTGGGCGAGGGTGTGAAAAGCGAGTAAATGGGGAAAATTGCTGTAGGTTTTTTCAATAATATGATCCATCGCCAAAGAAACGGAAGCCATGCTGACTAAATGGGCGACGGGAGTGGTAAAAAAAGGAGTGAGATAAAAAGGGAGCCAATCGTAGGCAAAATTAACAATTAAATCGTACTGATTTTGTACCTGTTGGGCGTAGTGCCACATATTGGCCAAAACGGCATTTTCGGGCATTAAAATCGGGGCTTGCCGGCCCTGACTTTGGGCAGAAATCTGGGCATTTCCTGCTATAGTGATTAAGGGAATATCATGCAACTGCGAGGCTTCTGGAGCCACTACCCGCACCGGATAGCCTTGCCTGGTGAGAGTGCGAGCGAGATTATAAAGAGTTAATTCTACGCCACCGCCGCCCCCCGAACCCAAAAATCCCACGGGGGTGGAGAGAAATAACAGTTTTCGACTCAATTTTGCACCTCTGTGGGTGTGGTTTCAGTGAAGGAAGTATCCTGTACGTCATCATCTTCCGGTTCACCAGTGGTTTCTAGGGGAGCAATATCTAAACGGGGGGGTAATTGCAGATTTAACTGTCTGATTGCCCAGCGTGCTGTTTCTTGCACTTCTTCATCGGAATCATCGAGGGCATGACAAATTAATTGACTGATCTGAGACATGATATCGTAGAGTCTGGTTAAATCCCGGATAGCATTTTTCCGCACTTGGGGATTTTTATCCTGGAGGGAGATGGCCAAAGCTTGGTTCATCGGTCGCAGGGAGCGGGTACAGATTTGAGCGAGGGCTTCTAGGGTTAAACTACGTTCGTAGGAATCCCCATCCACCATACTATCGACTAAAGGCTGCATTGCCCTAGAATCGGACATTTGTGCCAGTTTCCAAACCGCCCGTCTACGGGTACGAGGATCGTTATCGCGAAGACTTTCAATTAAACGCAGGATTAAGTCTACGTTCGGGATACGGGAGGTAGCTTGTACGGGCAAAGAAGGCTCAAAATCCTCTTCACCACTGCCATTAATGTCACTGCCCGTTTTGGTGTCGGCGTCGAAGGAATTGCCATTGCCCCTAGAAAAGTTGTTGAGTGGGTTTTTAGGATTGACGTAAGTTGTCTTTTTGCGGCGTTTTGAGGCTTTGCCCTTGGGACGATATTGAAAGAAAAGCGATAGTAAAGCTGCCAATAAAGCGATGGATAACAGAGCCGAGCCAGCAATTAACGGTATTGGTGAAGTCTCATTTCCGGCGGCTGCGTTGGCGGCCGCAGCGTTTTGACCTAGATACTTCTGCATATTAGCGATCGCATTTTGAGCAAATGTATCGTTCGGACGTTGTGCCAGAGCTTGTTGAAATTTTTCTAGGGCGAGTTGGTAATTTCTTTGGGCTGTAGCTTCGTAACCAGCTTTCATCAACTGATCGTAAGTGGCGACAGTCTGGGGTTGCTCTAACCTAGGGGGAGTTTGAGCGTTAGCCGTGGGTAAAGTCTGGAAATTATGACCCCAACTGCTCACACCGATAGCTAACAAAAATAGGAAATTGGGTTTGATCATAGAATTAATGTAACTGTTTAGGGGGGGGTAAAAGTTATGATAGCCTAAAAGCCATAAATGAAAAGCACTGAACTCCAGAGATGGGTCATAGACCGCGATGATTGGGAAAAACCCTCGGTGAGCGTGGGGCGAATAGTACGGCTCCTAGAAGCGAGGATAGAGTCCACTGTTTAGAGCTTAGGGATTATCTGTGAAAAACTGGCTTAATTAAGCTTGCACAGGCGTTTTGCGCCACGTTCGACCTTGAATAGTCGTGTGGAATTGCCAATTAGCTACGGTTTCTGGATAATCGCCCCGATAGTGACCGCCTCGGCTTTCTGCTCGTAATAAGGCACTTTCCAGAATTAAGTCGGCGATGTCTAGAAGATTTAATGTCTCGATCGCTGTTCTTATTTCTAACTGCACCGAGGGACACAAAAATAATTGTCCTTTGTCGGGAAGAAGATTCTGGAGAAATTGGCCCATCTTTAAGGAATGTAACTGTTGTTTCCACTGTTGCACCCGTAGGATAGCAATTTCTAACTCATTTTGAAATCGGCAAATTCCCGCATTTTCCCACATTAAAATCGGTAATTCTCTCCGTACTGTTTGCCAGTATTCCTGTTCTTCCTGCCAATTTTCCGCAATTTCTAAGGGTTTTTCTGGTCTTTCCCCACGAAAGTTTTCTGGCTCTAGACCTATTTCAACTAACTTTGCCGCAAAGACAATACATTCCAAGAGAGAATTACTGGCTAAACGATTGGCACCGTGGACACCTGTACTAGCGGCTTCGCCGATCGCATACAAACCGGGTAGAGAAGTGCCGGCGTTTAAATCGGTGGCCACTCCTCCCATCCAATAGTGAGCGGCGGGGGCGACTGGAATCACATCCTCAAGCACATTAATGCCCCATTTTTGACAGATGCGGATAATATTGGGGAAACGATAACGCAGACGCTCCGGTTCGATTGGTCTTAAATCTAGATATACTTTGGCATGGGCGGGATCGTCGGAGGTTTTTTGCAAATGGCTAAAAATCGCCCGACTCACCACATCCCGGGGGGCTAATTCTCCGGCCGGATGGTAATCGAAGGCAAAACGCCGCCCCTGGGCATCAATTAAATGCGCTCCTTCGCCGCGCACCGCTTCACTAATTAAAAACCGCGGCGCCCCCGGCACAGTCAAAGCGGTGGGGTGAAACTGAAAAAATTCCGGGTCGCGAATCACTGCCCCAGCACGCCAAGCCAGGGCGACTCCATCCCCAGTGCTAACGGCGGGATTAGTGGTTTGGGCGTAGACTTGACCGCCGCCTCCCGTAGCCAGAATGACTGCTTGCGCTCGCAGCCAACAGAGATGATCTTGATGGAGTAAACAAATACCTTGACAGCGTTGCCCTTCCGGGTCAAGCCAGAGTTTCAGCGCGATCGCTTGGGGAATAATGGTAATATTGGGGCGTTCGACCACTTTTTCCATCAGGGTACTGACGATCGCTCTCCCCGTGCGATCAGCTGCGTGCAGCACCCGGGCCTGGGAGTGGGCAGCCTCAAGAGTGCGGGCTAAGTCGTCTCCGGAGCGATCAAAACTAACTCCTAACCGCAGCAAATCAGCGATCGCTTGGGGGGCTTTCTCGACTAAAAACTGCACGGCATAGCGATCGCATAAGCCCGCTCCGGCTTTCAGGGTATCTTCTAAATGGAAAACGGGGGAATCTGCCGGGGAGGTGGCTGCCGCAATTCCTCCCTGCGCCCAATCACTAGCCCCAGTTTTTAAATCTTCTTTGGTAATTAAACCCACCTTTAAGTTAGGGGGTAAACACAGTGCGGCATACAATCCCGCCGCTCCCGATCCCACCACTAAAACATCTTGATAACTCGGCAGTTGCGAGGAAACGACCATGTAGGAGTTAATTGATAAATTCTATTTATTCTAGCATTTCATTTCTCTATAGTTCTGGCAAAAATCGCCAGTTTTTAGCTTGGGGCAGTATGCCAGATTCTTTCTTTTGCCTCTTGCCTTTTGCCTCTTGCCTTCAGACGCTAATCACTGAAAAAGGTGAGCGATCGCTCACCTTGGAATTTTTTTAAAACCGCCATTAACTGGATTTAGTAAACTCCGGGGTTAAAACGGTCATCACCCTCGATAAATTCTTTAGAAGGCTCAGTAACGGTAAATTTCTCCAGATTAGCCTGTAAACGCTCTTTTTGAGTGGCCGAGAGTCCGGGGATATTGAGGACATCTTCCACTTCTTGGTAGGGGGCGTTTTTGATGATTTTACCGGCTAAATTGGGATAGAACCCTCTCAAGTCCCGGAAATCGCGAATATCACTGTTATTAAGGTCGATTTTCGCCCCAAATTCTGTGGTTAGTTTGGCATCAGCCGCATTTAAGACCGCCACAGGAAGAGAGGGAAGGGCGATCGAGGTGAGATTGAGAGCTTGAGCGGGAACTTTGCCCCAAAAACTCCCGATAATCAAGGCAATTACCGCCAGCAGACGAACAAGATTCTTCATTGCAGTTGTGGTCTCCTAAAACCAAGGCAAATTAACGATCAGGACAAGAAATTAAGCCGTCAGCTTTCCGACTAGGCATAGGGTGGGTAGTTGGGATTTGCCACCGCAGCCTAGCTATTAGCTGAACGCTGATAGCTAGTTAAAAAAGTTATATCATGCCATTAGACCAGATCTTGACACTCTCCGCACTTTTCGGGCGGAGATTCTTGGGCTGAATCTTGCCTCTACTAGCAAAGCTAATTTTGGTCTTACAGTTTCATGTCTAGTCAGACTACACCTATAAGGCAAGCACTCTCAAAGACTACTCCCCAAGCGTAAATTTCTGTGTGTCCCACAGTATTTAATTGTTTGGCGTTCTGACAGTTTGGACTTAATTAAACACCATTGACTGTTAGAAATTTTGAGATGACGGAGTAGGACATTTAACTTGTTTCCTCACGTTCTCACGGTCAGCAACCTACGAGCATTCTAGCACAAAGTCGTCCTAAAAGGACGGGGTTTTCAACCCAAATTTCCGATAACCCATTTGGCCGTACTAGGGGAAGGATTTTGGGGGTTGGGTGATGGGGGAGCCGGGAGATCAGTGAACTGATAACTCAAATCTGATCCCTGATCCCTGAAAAGGCTGATGGCTAACCCAATTATTATAAATCCCTAAAATTATCAATGACGAACAGCACTCCTATGGCATCATAAACTGTTGCTTGTCTTGAAATACATAATAAGGAAGACACAATTATGGCTCTCCAATTGGGTGATATCGTTCCAGATTTTACACAAGATTCTAGTGAAGGTCCGATTTCTTTTCACCAGTGGGTAGGAGATAGCTGGGTGGTGCTGTTCTCGCACCCGGCTGATTATACCCCCGTTTGTACCACGGAATTAGGTACGGTGGCTAGTCTTAAGTCAGAATTTGAGCGACGCAATGTGAAAGTGATCGCTTTGAGTGTGGATAGTGCCGAATCCCATCGGGGTTGGATTAATGACATCAACGAAACTCAAAACACTACCGTTAACTATCCGATTATCGCCGATGGCGATCGCAAAGTGTCGGATCTCTACGGCATGATTCACCCCAATTCCCTCAATAATCTGACGGTACGTTCGGTGTTTATCATCGATCCCAACAAAAAATTACGTTTAACCATTACCTATCCTGCCAGCACGGGACGCAATTTTAACGAGATCCTGCGGGTGATTGACTCCCTGCAGCTCACCGATAACTATCAAGTGGCTACCCCCGCTAACTGGACCGACGGCGGCGATTGTGTGGTGGTTCCCTCTATTCCCACTGAAGAAGCTCGTAGCAAATTCCCCAAAGGAGTTGAAGAAATTAAACCCTATCTACGCATGACTCCCCAACCTAATAAGTAATTAGTGACCGGTAATCAGTGAACCAGATCCTGGAAAACTGACAATCCGAAAACCAAGAAATCGTCAGGGAGGGTTAGCCATCCGTTTTAACGGATGCTACCCCTGGCAACAGGGGATTTATCTCCCTTTATCATTTATTGGTTTGATTGTCAATAAGTAGTCGTGCAAAATTAATTTCCTAGTGAAGATAGGCAAGAGGCAAGAGGCAAGAGGCAAGAGGTGGTTAGATATGTGTAATTAATTTTGCTTAGGTACTTATATTTTTTCATAGTTTCCCTAGATGTGTTACCGGCAGTAGTGCCGAAAAGCAATTTCTTGGCTGGGTTAAAGACAATTCATCGACATCTATCTTAACTATAAGTTAAATTAATATTTAACAAAAATCGGCTTAAGGCTAAAAAAACAATTAACATTATAGCTCCAAATGCTTAGTATTGGTTAGTTTAGCTAGATTGTAGATCGATGAAATTATCTAGAGATCGAGCAAGGAGCGTCAAGAATTCTGGGTTAGATCTATAAGTAAATTTTATTTTAAGTTTATTTAAGACTGTCATTACTAATGCAAGGCTGAGTCAGGCAGATTTTCCCGTAGTATCAAAAATGAAACTCGCTCCAATCGTTCAATCTGACTACGAGCGAGAGGCAATTGTAGAGACTGCCGCTTTCACTAGCATTTAATTAAGAGGAACAACCGATGGCAACTTATAAAGTCACCCTGATAACACCCGATGGCAACCATGAAATTGAGGTTCCCGATGATGAGTACATTCTCGATATAGCTGAAGAGCAAGGAGTGGACTTACCTTATTCCTGCCGCGCAGGAGCTTGCTCCACCTGTGCAGGTAAACTTGAATCCGGTACTGTCGATCAATCCGATCAATCCTTCTTAGATGACGATCAAATTGAAGCGGGTTATGTCCTCACCTGCGTCGCCTATCCTACCTCTGACTGTGTGATCCTCACCCACAAGGAAGAAGACGCTTTGAAGTAATCTTCAAGATTATCAGAAAACTCCCGTTAAAGCCATGGCTTTAACGGGAGTTATTTTATGGCTCAAAAATTTTTTTCCCTAAACACTTGTGTGTTTTAGCTAAGGGTGCTATGATTGTTAATCGTGGAATTAATGGGTCGGTGCCCGAGTGGTTAATGGGGGCGGACTGTAAATCCGTTGGCTACGCCTACGCTGGTTCGAATCCGGCCCGGCCCACCACGATCAATGCCCGTGTAGCTCAGTGGTAGAGCACACCCTTGGTAAGGGTGAGGTCATGAGTTCAATCCTCATCACGGGCTTTCTCTTCCCTGCTCATTCTCAATAAACCGTTGAAGGATGAGATTAAGTAGGGTCTCCTGAATAAATCTAAAAACCTTGTTGGATAATATTTTTAGGCTTTTTTGAAATCAAAAAGTACCGGCCATTGGAGGGATCGGGGGGTAAATTTAGGGACTTTTTCCCTGAAAATTAGGTAATTTACCCGATGAAAATGGGTAAAACCCCACACCCCACACCCCACACCCTACACCCTGCCCCTAGGAAAAACTTTTTCAGCAGACCCCAATTAGTCCTCGATCGCCTAAAATAGTCAAAATTAACTTATTTGTTGGCTCATGTCTCCCCTCGACAACATCGCTAAACTGTCTCACCTCACCCGCAGAGATGTTCAGAAAAATTGGTTTATCGCTACAGCAGCGGGAAAACCAATTCAACCCGTCACCCTCAATGAAAAACAATACATTATTTGGCCGGCCGGCAGACAAATCCAATATCTAACTCAAAAAATTATTGTCCCCGAACATTTAGCCGGTTATCCTTTAGCGGGAATGGAACTGAGATTAATCTTAACTTGGTGGGCGGAAGATGTCAAAATTTATGTTAATAATCAATTGATCCAAGCAGGAGACCTCTTTGATTCTTCCACCCGCATTTTACTTTCCAACTCTGTCTCTACTGGTCAAGAAATCCTTGTTACTCTCCGTTTAGTCAGCCCCAATCATGATATTGGTGGTTTGATGAAATCGCAGTTAATCTATGAATATAGCCAAGCTATCGATCCTAGTTTTGTCGCTGATGAATTAACCATTCTCCATAATTATCTACAAACTTTTTATCCTGAAAACTTAGCGGCTTTTACCGCTACTCTCGATAATATTGACTGGGATAATGTCACCAACAAATATAGATTTAATCAATCCCTAGAATCAATTCGTCAATCCCTACAACCCCTCGCTCAACCTCTCAAAGAACGCAGTTTTCATCTTCTCGGTCACGCACATTTAGATCTGGCTTGGTTGTGGCCGTTGGCAGAAACTTGGCAAGTGGCAAAAAACACTTTTATCTCGGTTTTAAACCTGCAAAAAGATTTTCCTAACCTAGTATTTGGTCATTCTAGCCCCCTAATTTACGAATGGATAGAAAAACATCATCCTGACCTGTTTGAAGCAATGCTAGAGGCATATAAAGGGCAATCCTGGGAACTTTTGGGCGGGATGTGGGTAGAACCAGAAGTCAATTTAATCTCCGGGGAATCCCTATTTCGACAGCTGCTTTATGGACAAAAATATTTTCAAGAAAAATTTGGACAAATCACTGAAACTGCTTGGCTGCCGGATACCTTTGGGTTTCCCTACCAATTGCCACAAATTCTTAAATCCTTTGGCATCAAATATTTTGTAACTGGGAAACTACATTGGAATGATACGACTAAATTTCCCCACGGTTTTTTCTGGTGGCAATCTCCCGATGGCAGTAAAATTCTTTCCCTAATGTCTCCTCCCAATGTTGCCGGAGTTATGGATACTAACCCAATTATTATGACCGATCATGCTCTCAATTGGGAACGGCAAACCGGCTTAAAAGATATTTTTTGGTTGCCCGGTGTTGGCGACCATGGCGGCGGCCCGACTCGTGATATGTTAGAGGTGGCCCAACGTTGGCAAAAATCTCCTTTTTTCCCCCAGTTAAAATTTAGCCAAGCAACAACTTATCTGAACAGTCTGGAGACAAGTAATCTCCCTATCTGGGATGATGAATTATATCTAGAATTCCATCGCGGTTGTTATACTACCCACGCCGACCAAAAGGCCTATAATCGTTACTGTGAAATCCTCTTGTATCAAGGAGAATTATGGTCTTCTCTGGCTAATATCTTACTAGAGATTCCCTATCCGAAAGTCGAGATAGAATCCGCATGGAAAAAGGTTTTATTAAATCAGTTTCATGATATACTGCCGGGTACTTCGATCCCCGAAGTGTTTAGGGATGCTAATCAGTTATGGCGGCAAGTTATCGCCACGGTTGAAGCAATTTTAGATCAAGCTTTACAGGCAATTGCCAATCAAATTAATTTACCTAATCCCCCCCATCCCCAAGCAAAACCTTTTCTAGTTTTTAATTCTCTTAACTGGGAAAGATCCCAGGTTATCTCTTTAGCTGTAGAATCTGTAAATTGCTCGGTTTATGACTTAAATAATTGTCTCTGTCCTTCGCAATTATCCCACGACAATCAACTGTTATTTATCGCTGAAAATATTCCTGCTGTGGGTTATAAGTTATTTTGGTTAGTTGCCAATCAGCAAGCAACCGAGAAAAATTTAACTAACTGCCAATTTATTTTAGATAATGGCTTGCTTAAAGTTACTATTAACTCGGAAACGGGGGATATAGATAGTATATTTGATATAATTAATCAAAAAGAAATCCTGCAAGCTGCGGGGAACCAATTACAGGGATTTAAAGATCAAGGACAATATTGGGACGCTTGGAATATCGATCCGAATTATCAACAATATCCCTTACCTAAAACAGTATTAAAATTGATCGAATGCTTAGAATGTGGTGCCTTGCGCTGGCAGATTCGCGTGATCAGAAGTTTAGCTGATTCGGAATTTTGTCAAGATTATATCTTAGAAAAAGATTCTCCTATTCTCCAGATTAAAACTATTGTTAATTGGCAGCAAGAACATACTTTAGTAAAAACCGCTTTTCCTCTTACCCTAAACAGCGATTTTACCACCTATGAAATTGCCTGTGGTGCGATCGAGCGTTCCCACAAACCAGAATCACCAAAATGGGAAGTTTACGGTCATAAATGGGCGGATTTAACCGATACAGAGGCAAACTACGGGGTGAGTCTTTTAAATAATAATAAATATGGCTATGATGCTACTAACCGGCAACTGCGATTAACTCTGTTGAGAAGTCCCCGATGGCCCGATCCCGAGGCGGATCTGGGGAAACAAGAATTTACCTATGCAATATATCCCCATCAAGGTAACTGGAAAACGGCGAAAACTGTCCATCACGCTTGGCAGTTAAACTCACCTGTCACCGTTGTTTTTATTACTAATTCTTCTCAATCAAACCAGTTGCCACCCGTGGCACAATGGTTAAAATTCTCGGCCGATAACTTAATTTTAATGAGTTTCAAACAAAGTGAAACATCCTTTCGGGGTTGGGTAATGCGCGTTTATGAATGTCAGGGAGAAAACGCTGTTATTGATTGGCAAAATCAATTACAATTAACAATAAAAGAATCGATCGACGGTTTAGAAAGAGCGATCGATCCCGTCGAGCAACTTTTTCCTTGGCAGATAGCTACATGGTTATTAAAGAATTAATCTTCGTGATCTTCAAAAGGATCGCTTAATTCTGCAGCTGGCGGTCCAAAAGCGGTATAAAGAGCTAAAGCGGTAATCCCCACCAAAGCGGCAGCGATCGAAATACCCAAAATTGTTGCAGTTTCCATAGAATAAAATTTGCTTAGATACAGTCTGTATCTTATCTTAACAAGATATAACCAATCTCGCCGCCGATAGCGATCGCTAATCTGGCCGGTTGCATTGCTGTTATCTCATGCCCGATAATGCTGAAAGGATCGACTCAATAGCGATCAAACTAAACCAGAAAAATTATTATGAAGAAACTCCTACAGGGACTAGAAAAGTTCCAGAGTGGTTATTTTGATGAACATCGGCAATTATTTGAGCAACTCTCCCACGGACAAAAACCGAGAATACTGTTTATCACCTGTTCCGATTCCAGGATCGATCCTAACCTAATTACCCAAGCGGAGGTGGGGGAATTATTCGTAATTCGTAATGCGGGGAATATAATTCCTCCCTACGGAGCAACCAATGGTGGTGAAGGTGCATCTATAGAATATGCTATCAACGCTCTCGGCATCGAGCAAGTGATTATCTGCGGTCACTCCCATTGTGGAGCGATGAAAGGTTTGTTAAAATTGCAAAGTCTGGCCGATGAAATGCCTTTAGTTTACGATTGGTTAAAGCAAGCAGAAGCTACTCGACGTTTAGTTAAGGATAATTACAAAGAACTAGAAGGGGAAGAACTGATCGAGGTGACAGTAGCAGAAAATGTTCTCAATCAGTTAAGTAATTTGCAAAGCTATCCAATTATTCGTTCCCGATTACATCAGGGTAAATTATCTCTACACGGTTGGATTTTTCGGATTGAAACTGGTGAAATTTTAGCCTATGATCCCATCCTACACGATTTTGTCGCTCCCCATAGTAAAATTGCCCATCCCGAAGCAGCAGAAAGTTTACCCTCTAGTCGTCACCTTCCCAATAGTCATCCCTTCAAGATTTCTGAGGATTATATCCGGACTAATGCGGACGTAAAAAAAGCGACTCCTGCGGTTAATACTGTGGCGAAAAAGAATGGCTCCTCAACCCAAAAACCGGGCTACACTTATTTAGACCCCTCCCAAGCTGATCGCATTTATCGCGGTTCGAGAAGTTAATTAGGGATTAGAGAAATTCTCTAGAGATGTGCTTATTACCGTCTCTAGAGTGGCAGTTAAGGGCAAGAGCCTTCCCAGTTGATAATGACCGTAATCCGGGACAATCACCCTAACATCTGGTGACAGCATCGGCAAGTCAGCAACGCTCAGTGCTAGGAAAGCTAATAGCTATTGCTTTTTACTCAAAAAATATGGTATGATGGAAAACTGTCAGTTTTACGAAAGCCGATGAAAACGGAAGAGATTATCAAATCAATCGAAGCCGAGTATCTCAAGAGCGATCTGCCCATTATCCATGTCGGTGACACGATCCGGGTAGGGGTGCGAATCGTTGAAGGAGATAAAGAGCGGATTCAGCCCTACGAGGGCATTGTCATCGCCAAACGCCATGGCGGTATCAACGAAACGATTACAGTACGCAAAGTCTTCCAGGGTGTGGGAGTAGAAAGAGTCTTCCTACTCCACTCGCCGCGGGTTGCTAGTATCAAGATCATCCGTCGTGGTAAAGTACGTCGGGCGAAACTCTACTATCTGCGCGATCGGGTTGGCAAAGCCACCAGGGTACAAGAACGTTTCGATCGCCCTCTCTAAAAATTTTCCGGCGACAGCCTAACCAAGAAAGTTGCTCAATCGCCAACAACTACGCTATAATAAATAAAGGCCTTAAAAAAGCCCAATAGTTTAGCGAATGGGCGCTCTTAGTTCAGTTGGTAGAACGCAGGTCTCCAAAACCTGATGTCGGGGGTTCAAGTCCTCCAGGGCGCGTTTGGTAATCACCAAGCCGATAACTGCAAAGGACATGATCTAAATGTCTGGGGGTTAGTGTGGGTTGTCCGGTGAAAATGATAAGTTAAGGATAGCTTGAGTATCATTTTAAGGAGTAGCGATCGTGGCCAAAAAAGAAACCCTAGAAAAAGACACGAGCGACAAGAAAGAGGGAAGCTCCTTTCAGGTCAAGGAATTCGTCAATGAAAGCAAAGAAGAACTCGCCAAAGTCGTCTGGCCTTCCCGTCAGCAACTTTTGAGTGAATCAGCGGCCGTGATGTTAATGGTGACTTTGGTAGCCACTCTCATCTATCTGATTGATAAATTCTTTGCCTGGGGTGCGGGGAAGGTGTTCCCATGAGTCTAGAAGAAGAGCAGTTTCCCGAAGAAGTCAATCTCAGCGGCCTACCGAAAAAACCCCGTTGGTATGCCGTGCAGGTGGCTTCTGGTTGTGAGAAACGGGTCAAAGCTAATTTGGAACAGCGCATCCACACCCTCGATGTGGCCGATCGCATTCTGCAAGTCCAGATTCCCCAAGCGGCCACCGTCAAAGTCCGCAAGGATGGTTCACGGCAACATGGTGAGGAAAAAGTCTTCCCCGGTTATGTCCTGATCAAAATGATCATGGATGATGACGCTTGGCAGGTGGTAAAAAACACCCCCCACGTGATCAACTTTGTCGGGGCCGAACAAAAGCGCCACTACGGACGCGGCCGCGGTCACGTCACCCCGCTACCCTTGAGTATGTCAGAAGTCGATCGCATCTTCAAACAAGCTCAGATTCAAGAACCCGTCGTCAAAATCAATATGGAAGTTGGCGATCAAATCTTGGTTCTATCTGGTCCATTTAAGGACTTTGAAGGGGAAGTGATCGAAGTTAGTCCCGAGCGCGGCAAACTCAAGGCCCTGCTCTCCATTTTTGGTCGGGATACCCCGGTCGAATTGGAATTTAATCAAGTCGAAAAACAAAACTAAATCATGGCTAAAAAAGTCGTCGCAATTATTAAACTAGCTTTACCTGCTGGTAAGGCTAACCCTGCTCCTCCCGTGGGTCCTGCTTTAGGTCAACACGGGGTGAATATTATGGCGTTTTGTAAAGATTACAACGCTAAAACCGCCGATCAGGCTGGGATGATCATCCCTGTGGAAATCTCCGTTTTTGAGGATCGTAGTTTTACCTTTGTCCTCAAAACTCCCCCCGCTTCCGTTCTCATCCGCAAAGCGGCCGGTGTGGAAAGAGGTTCCAACGAACCCAACAAGAAATTTGTCGCCACCATTACCCGCGACCAATTACGGGAAATCGCCCAAACTAAAATGCCCGATCTTAACGCTAACGACATCGAAGCGGCCATGAATATTGTGGCGGGAACGGCCAGAAATATGGGTGTCAAGATCTCAGACTAAATCTTATTTCGGGGAGAAGTTAAGCTTCGTTATTACCCAAGGAGCAACAAATCAGATGGTAAAAAAAGTTTCACGACGTTTGCGAGATGCCCAGGCTAAGGTAGAAAATAAAGCCTACGAGCCATTAGAGGCACTGACATTATTAAAGGAATTAGCGACGGCGAAATTCGACGAAACCGCCGAAGCTCATATTCGTTTAGGTATCGATCCTAAATATACCGACCAACAACTGCGGACAACGGTAAGTTTACCCAAAGGAACCGGACGCACGGTGCGAGTAGCGGTCATTACTCGCGGGGAAAAGGTACAGGAAGCGAACAACGCCGGGGCCGATATCGTTGGTTCGGAAGAATTAATCGAAGAAATCGCCAAGGGGATGATGGATTTCGAGGTGTTAATCGCCACCCCCGATATGATGCCGAAAGTGGCGAAATTAGGTCGTCAACTTGGTCCACGGGGTTTAATGCCTTCACCGAAAGGGGGAACCGTAACCACGGATTTAACGGGGGCAATCGCTGAGTTTAAAGCGGGTAAATTGGAATTCCGGGCTGATCGCACTGGGATCGTTCACGTTCAATTTGGTAAAGCTTCTTTTAGTGCTGAGGATCTGTTAGTCAATTTGAAAGCTTTACAGGAAACGGTGGACAGAAACCGGCCTTCCGGGGCCAAGGGGCGTTACTGGCGCACGGTTTACGTTTCTTCCTCCATGGGGCCATCGATTCAAGTGGATATTAGCGCCCTGCGGGATCTGAAATTAGCAGAAGGTTAATGACAGTTATTTTGGTTCTTCGTTACTTGGTATGGTTCGATCAGGGGGCAGAAATCGGCTAAATCCTTATCTGGCAAGAGACTTAATTGATTAGCTCGTTCTAGATTGAAAACAATTGGCAAAAATCGAAGAGAACCGTTATTTTTTCTGAAAAAGCCTCCAAGTAATTGGGGGTGTTTTTTTGGCTTGATCGCCCGATTGATATAGAATCAAAAGGCTACACTCAAGATTAATCGCTTGAATTGTTCTCTTGTATCTGTTCCTAAAGCCAGCGTGTGGATTGTAGATTCCCCTAATACCCGTATTTTAGCCCCTTGTGCGATCGCTCTTGGTAACTTTGATGGTTTGCACCTAGGTCATCAAACCGTCCTACAGCCAATTTTTCAGGATGGCCCCGCTTATCCCACCGTTGTTAGTTTTACTCCCCACCCGCGGGAATTTTTTACGCGAGAAAAATGGCAGTTATTAACTCCTCTAGGGGAAAAGGTGGAGGTTTTGGAGAATTTAGGCGTTAAACAATTAGTTTTACTGCCTTTTTCGGCTGAATTAGCTTCCCTGACTCCCTTGGCTTTTGTCGAACAGATTTTAGTAGCAAAATTACAGGCTAAATCGATCAGTGTTGGTCAAGATTTTCGCTTCGGTTATCGTCGTCAAGGTACAGCCGAAGATTTATTACAGATCGCCTCTCAATTTAATATTAAAGTCGAGATTGTTGGTTTAAAAAACTGTGGGGCGGGTCGGATTAGTAGTTCCCTAATTCGTCAAGCTTTGGCAGCAGGAAACGTTGAGCAAGCTGGGCAAATGTTAGGTCGTCCCTACAGTTTAACCGGTCGTGTGGTCATCGGGCAACAGCTAGGCAGAAAATTAGGTTTTCATACCGCTAATCTACAGGTTCCCCCCGATAAATTATTGCCGCGATTCGGGGTTTATTGCGGTTGGGTGCCTCTTGATGGTTCTCGCTTACCGGCAGTTATGAATATCGGTTATCGTCCCACGATCGAGGGAAAAACTATCAGTGTGGAAATCCATTTATTGGATTGGTCGGGCTATGTATATGATCGCATTTTAACGATGGATTTAGTGCAATTCCTGCGGCCAGAACAGAAATTTAATTCTCTCGATCAATTAAAAAATCAGATCGAGATAGACTGCGATCGCTCTCGATTAATTCTAACTTCTGTAACTGACAATTCCTAATATTTTTGGTATTCTCTTTCCACTTTACCCACCGCTTTCAATAAAGGAGAATCGAGGGAATCGATCCAATCAGCTACTTCTCGCGCTAATCCTAGGGTAACAATGCCTTGAGACGGTGGTAATTGACCAGCTAAAGCCTGACTTTTGATGGTTTTCAGGACAGAAATTAAACCCTCAATCCGAGTCGATATTTTTGTTTCCCGCATCTGTTCGGCCACGGTAATAGCTTGGTCAATTGATTGAATTAATTCCCTCATGTTCGTTTCCATAATATTCTAGCGACAGGAAAGAGATGTAACCGTTATTGCTCGCCCCTCTCCCCATTGTATATTGGCATCTCGCGAGTCTTTAATAAAAGTTTGCTGACCACCACCGGGATAACAATCAGCCGGATTCTGGGGGGCGACAATTCCTTGATAAACCGTTGTTCCCGCAGGTAAAGTCACCGATACCACTTTGGTCGCTTGATTGGGAGGATTCCACTTTTGATCGAGGGCTAAATTTCTGATCACCTCCACATTGGTGGTATATTGATCCGTGGTTAGAAAACGACCTTTTTTGTAATTTTCGTCACTATAATAACGGAAGAAAGTCTGGGGTTTTTCTAGGGTAATTGCCTGACATTCACTATTGCGAAAAGTGATGGCAAGATCTGGAGGAAGGGGACAGGAAGGAGCCTGATCTTGAGCCAATATTTTCCGAGAATTGAAAGTCAAATTTTCGGGTAAACTATTGGTTAATGTACTGGCAGTGATTCCTAAAACAAGACTAAAAACGAGTGAACTGGCTTTCATCTTCACTGATTAAGAGAAATTCTTCTCGATTTTACCGTACTGAACCGACTGAAAATCTTGATTTCGCCCACTGGCAACAATTCTTAACTAATTTTCTTCATGCTCCCAACCCTAACCCCGATTAGCTCCCTAGCAGAAAACTTCCCGCCATTGTCTGTCAACTTTCCTCGCTAGTTTGGGCAAATTAGGAAAAGAATCGTTAAGATCAAAAAAACTTAACATTAATCTTCTTGACAAAATCCCCCATTTGTACTATGAGAGACGCTATTGATATTTTGATGGAAAATTTGAGCCAGAGCATCGTCGGCCAAACCGAATCGATTCGCATTGTGCTGGTGGCTTTACTCAGTGGTGGCCACGCTCTCCTCGAAGATGTCCCCGGAGTCGGCAAAACCCTGTTAGCCAAATCCTTAGCGCGTTCAATTAACGGTCGTTTCCAACGGGTACAATGCACCCCCGACCTCCTTCCTAGTGATATCACGGGAACGACGATTTGGAACCCCAACAGTCGCGAATTTGAATTTATCCCCGGCCCCGCTTTTGCTAACGTCCTGCTGGCCGATGAAATCAACCGGGCCACCCCGCGCACCCAATCGGCACTTCTAGAAGTCATGGAAGAAAAACAAGTTACCATCGATGGAGAAGCGCGGCCGGTCCCCCAACCCTTCTTTGTTATCGCCACCCAAAATCCGATCGAATATCAAGGCACTTTTCCGCTTCCAGAAGCGCAAATGGACCGTTTTGCCGTTTGCCTGAGTTTGGGTTATCCCAGCGCAGCAGAAGAATTAAAAATGTTACAAAGACAGCATTCTCAAGAGACGGTTAAATCCCTAGAAGCTTGTATTTCCCTAGAACAGGTGGGAGAATTGCAAAGATTAGTCAGTCTGGTTCGGGTCGCTCCCACTTTACAGCAATATATCGTCGATTTAGTCCGCGCTACCCGTGATCACGAAGATATTAGTTTAGGAGTCAGTCCCCGGGGTTGTGTGGTTTTGCAAAAAGCAGTTCAAGCTTACGCTTTCCTCGAAGGTCGCGATTATGCTATCCCCGATGATGTTAAGTTAATTACTCCCTACGTCTTCTGCCATCGTCTGATTCCTAGTCACGGTCGTCAAGCTAAAGCTATCGTGGAAAGACTTCTGCAATCGGTGGCGATCGAGGATCGCATCTATGCTTAAATTTCAGTTATTGATGAACGGTAAGTTACAGGATATTTCTAAATTCTGCCAAATTGGTAGAGCCGATCCATTAATTGCTAGTATTGCCTTAGCTCACTAAAGGCTGGAGTAAAAACATTTTGAACGTGCTTCTGTTTTTACTTTTTTTGACCATCTTTCCATGCCAGAACAGTAATCAAAACGGAGGAAGCAGGAAGCCCTCGCTTTTAGCGATGGGTATGTCACAAAGCTTCCCCTAAAAAATTCAACAAACGGTGAGTTTTCCCAGCGTCCCCCCTATTCTGAAAAAACTCACCAGAAGCCTTTATTTTGCCCCTCACACCTTATCGAATCGGTCTCCTATCCGAACTGTCCCGTATCGACCCATTCACTCTTGATTAGGGACCACCAATCAGTTGCCAGACCATCGAGGACGTACTTGTAGGGCAGCCAGCCGTAGCCAGCGCTTCCCCATCCCGTCCCCCAAGAGTTGCGAATCAGCAAGGCACCAGTGGTTTCAATGCCACCGGGGTTAGTATTCTTAATCTTGAGGTTGTCGTCGTAACCAACTGCGTCAATGGCGTGACCGCCTTCAACCCGTTCGCCCCGAGTCGGGTAAGGAATCTTGCCGGTCGTGTTGCCCTGACTGATAGAACTATAAACAGTAAAGCCAAACATCGAGGGCAGACCTTTCGACAATTCGGTTTTAATCCGAGCTAACAGTGCGTCTCTTGCCGTCCCGGGCGGATCGAGGCGGTAGTAGGAAATCGCCTGATAGCTTTGGCCAAAAGCGTAGCAGAATGCCGACGGCTCCTTGTCCAAATCAGCGATATTGTAGGGATAGTATTCTTCTGGTGGTACGCCAAACAAGGTGAGGGCGTACATTGTTGAGCGCAGGAAGGCTCCCGTATCTCCCGTCCATTTGAGCAAGTTGCGCGTCACTTTGTAGAGAAAGAGTCTGGAAGCATGGAGGTGTTTGCCAAAAGCTCGCCGCTCAAAATATTCAACCAGTCCGACCCCAGCGTGGGCCGTACAAGAACCGATAGTTTTTTGATCCTCCATGGGGGAACACCACGGCCTCAAGTCCACGCTGGCTGGCAGCGCTGCTGGGGCAGATGTCGTTGCTCCCACTTTGGCCAGCATTTGCTTGACAGATGGCTGTCCCAAAGCTTGCAGTTTGGACGGTACGCGTTCAGATTGAAAAGTGACATCACGAATATCGGGATAGTCGGGCAACCATCCCATTGCGGGAATTACAAATGTTTCACTCATTTTTCCTTTCCTCCTAAGTCGTTACTCACTAGCCCTTGGCTATCTGAGAAGCCTTTACTCTCGGACTTGGAGCGTGACAGTAAATCGTTCGACAATTGACGGCTCTCCCTGCCACTCTCGCCAGAGCTTAAGCTTTAGTTGGCCTATCCCAGCCCGTTGCGCTTTAAAGGTCAGGACTCTCTGACCGCCCCCGCCGACTTTCGACTCCCCGGCAGGTACATACTCAGAGGACTGCAGCTTCACTAAATCGCTCCCGCCGCCATCAAGCGCCCACTGAAAGCCGGTAGTGGGATTCTCGTCGAGGGACAGTAGCAGTAGGTCATTGACCTGCATGGTGATGGATTTGCCGTTGTCAGTGCGAGTAAGGGTTAGCATTGTATCTTGACCGTTCCCTCCTTTCGGGTTCCACTCGTTTGCCCCACAGCCCTGGGAAAAGACCGGGGAAAGCACGAGGATTAGAGTTTTGACATCCTCGCCGCCCTAAAAGTGCGGCGATTCCTAAACCTCACGATTTAAGTTTCTGCTTCCACCACCGTCGCATACCACAGTTAAAAAACCATGTACTGTCTTACACAGAGTC